>VBKQ01000396.1 GCA_005879505.1 Deltaproteobacteria bacterium | reverse complement strand
CCGACGCGGCGTGGTGCGCTGGGCGGTGCAGCGCATCCGCGCATACGCGCGCGGCGTCCAAGCGCCTTCCGCCGGGAACGCGGAACAGGCCCTGTATGGATTCGCCCAGCCGATCCTGGGCGCGCGCGTGTTGCTCGCCGACCCGGAGTTGCTCAAGGAAGCGCTCTTTCCCGCGGGGATGCTCGCCTCCGCCTGCGCGCTGTATGCCAGCCTCGGCACCGAGACGTACGGGCATTGGGGGACCTGGTTCAAGTCCTTCTACAAAGCGTTCGCGGCGCTCGCGCCGTTACCTTCGTTCTTCTTCGCCAATCACTACGCACGGCTCGCGGCGATGATCCGGTGGCGCATGGGCTTCGGCGCCTGCGGGCCGCGCGAGATGCCGTGGCGCCTGCTTGCAGGCCGCATGATCCGGCAGGCCTTGATCGTCGCGGTCGGCGTCGCGCCTTTGCTGATAGTCGCGCGGCTGGTGCCGGCGCTCGGCGATTTCGTCTCGGCGGCGATCCTCGGAATCTGGAGCTTGCACTGGGTGGTCGCGGACGCGTTCGACGACGCGCAGGTCTGCTTGCCCGGCGAGTCGCTCAAGGAGTCGCTGCAGCGCGACCGGGACGCGCCGGAGCCATGGTTCGTGCGCATCCTGAAGCGCGGCGCCGCGCGCCTGCCGGGCATCCTCCGCTGGCCGATCCGTCTGTTCGCGCGGCTGTGTGACAAGCTGGCGCTCGACTCGCGAGGCGAGATCGCCCTGATGGAGTCGAATCGGGCCGTCTCGGTCGGGTTCTCGCTGTCAACGGCCGCCCTGCTCGCCACTCCCGTGCTCAACCTGCTCTTCCGGCCGATCATCATCGCCGGCTCGTCGCATCTACTGGCGCAGATCGAGAAGGAAGAGGGGGAAAGGCTCTTTCCGCCTTCGCGGAAAGAGCCAGCAACTGCGTAGCCCCTATGCCGCCTTCGGCGGCCGGGGCTAATGCAGCTGGAACTCCGATTTCAGCTCGCGGGACGTGAGCGACTGCAGGGCAGCCTTCGGCGGCAGATCCTCGTACAGGATGCGATAGACCGCCTCGTGCAAGGGCATGTCCACGTCCAGCTTGTGCGCCAGGTCGTGGACGCTCTGCGCGGTCCGGACGCCTTCCGCGACCTGCGTCATGCCGGCGAGGACTTCCTGCAGCTTCTGGCCGCGGCCCAGGGCGAGCCCGACAGTGCGGTTGCGCGACAGCTCGCCGGTGCAGGTCAGCACCAGATCGCCCATCCCGGCGAGCCCGCTGAGCGTGATCGGATTCGCGCCCTTCCTCACCGCCAAGCGGACGAGCTCGGCCAGGCCCCGGGTCATGATGGCGGCGCGCGTGTTGTTGCCGAAGCCCATCCCGTCGGAGATCCCCGCGGCGATTGCGCAGACGTTCTTCAGCGATCCGCCCAGCTCCACTCCGACGACGTCGACCGAGGTGTAGACGCGGAAGTAGTCGTTCGAGAACCAGCGCTGGACCCGCTGGGCCATCTTCTCCCACGGCGAGGCGACCACCACCGCGGTGGGCATCTTCAGCATCGTCTCCTTGGCGAACGAAGGGCCGGACAGACAGACCAGGTACGGATGCATCTCGGGCGGCAGCACGTCCTCGAGCACCTCGTGCATGGTCAGGAGCGTCTCGTTCTCGATGCCCTTGGTGGCGCTGACGATCGCGGTGGCTTTCGGCAAGTACGGCAGCGCCTCCCGCATCACCGGCCGCGTGACGTGCGACGGGTTGACCGCGACGACCAGCTCCGCGCCGGCGAGCGCCAGCGCGAAATCGTGCGTCCCGGTCACGGTCGGCGGGACCTGCAAGCCGGGCATGTACCGAGGGTTCTCGCGCTTCGTCGCGAGCGCTTCGGCCACGTCGGTCTCGTAGGACCAGATGGTGACGTCGTGCCCGTTGCTCCCGAGGACGGACGCGAGCGCCGTCCCCCAGCTTCCGCCGCCGATGACCGCTGCGCGCATCAGCTCCGCAGCCTAGCGCAGACGACCGCGGCAAGGGAGAGTCCCGCCGCCACGATGTACGGCGCTCCCGGCGCCACCTGCTGGAAGAGCGCGCCTCCCATTGCCGGCCCGAGCACGCGCGCCAGGCTGGCCGCGGACTGCGAGACGCCGAGCGCCCCGCCCTGCGTTTGTGGCGGCGCTGCCCGGGAGATCAGGCTCGCCACCGACGGCTGTGACAATCCGAGGCCGAAGGCGAGCCCGAAGGAGCACCCGTAGATGTCCACCCACGAGTCGGCCATCGGAAGCGCCGTCAGCGCGAGGGCCGTCGCTACGCATCCGGTGACCAACAGATTCCGCTCGCCGAAGACGCGCGCGAGCCGTCCCACCAGCCCCCCCTGGAGCGCCACTTGGATGATCCCGATGAATCCGAAAAGGTACCCGACGCGCCGGACGAGCTGCGCATGATCGGGCGGGCCGATGCGGCGCTCGATGAACAGCGTGAGCGTCGCTTCCATCATGGTGAAGCCGAGCATGAAGAGGAAGTAGACGAGCACCAGCAAACGTAACCGCCGGTCGGTCAGCCCGCGCGAGAGCAGCTCGAAGCGCGAGAACCGCTCTGCCAGATGGGTGTCCCGCCGCTCGCGCGGCAGAGACTCGGGGAGGAACATTGCCGCGGCGATCAGGTTCAACGCGGCCAGAGCGGCGGACGCGAGACAGGGCAGCGCGTAGGGGTTTCTCTCGAACAACGATACTCGCAGCACGCCGGAAAGATTCGAGAGCAAGCCGCCCAACGCCGGACCGAGGATGAACCCGAGCCCGATGGCGGCGCCGATGAGGCCCATTCCGCGCGCGCGGTCCTGGGGCGCGGTCACGTCCGCGACCGCCGCCTGCGCGGTGGGAATGGTGGCGCCGAAGATCCCCATCAGCACGCGCCCGACGAAGAGCAGCCAGAGCGTCCCGGCCAGGCCGAAGAGCGTGAATCCGACGACCGATCCGGTCAGCCCGAGGAGCAGGATGGGACGGCGGCCGATTCGATCCGAGAGCCTTCCCCATACCGGCGCGAAAAGGAACTGCGCCAGCGAGTAGCTGGACATCAGGAGCCCCACGACGGCGGCGCGCGCGCCGAAGGACTCCACGTAATAGGCGAGGAATGGAATGATGATCCCGAAGCCGACCAGGTCGATGAAGACGGTGACGAAGAGGATCGGGAGCACCAGGCGCGCACCTCGGGACCGCGTCATAACCCGACTAGCACGCAGCATGCATGTCGGACCCTGGGGGCAGGATTCGACCATGGCGAAGATCGCGATCCAACACGTGTGCAGAGAATGCGGGTTCCGCACTGCGAAGTGGTTCGGCAAATGCGGCGGCTGCGGCGCGTTCGGCTCGGTCGAGGAGAAGTCGGCGCGCCCGGCCGGGCGCGCGCTCTCGGCGGTGGTGCCCATCGATCAGGTGCTGCTCTCGCCGGGGCGGCGCGAGCGCACCGGTATCGGGGAGTTGGACCGCGCGCTCGGCGGCGGGCTCGTCCCCGGCGCGGTCGTGTTGCTGGCGGGCGATCCTGGCATCGGAAAGAGCACGCTGCTCCTCTCGGCGCTCGATCGCCTCGCACGGCCCGGGCGCCCGGTCCTGTACGTGAGCGGAGAGGAATCACTGCAGCAGATCCGGCTGCGCGGAGAGCGGCTGGGAACGCTCTCGCCGGGGCTCCTTCTGGCGGCGGAAACCGACGCGAACGCGGCGCTCGATCACGCGCGCAAGCTGCGCCCCTTCGTTCTAGCGGTGGACTCGATCCAGACCCTCGCGCTCTGCGGGCTCGAGAGCGCGCCCGGGTCGGTCACCCAGGTCCGAGAGGTCGGGCACCGCCTCGCCGGTTTCGCGAAGGAGACCGGGACACCCGTGATCCTCGTCGGCCATGTGACCAAGGAAGGCTCCATCGCCGGGCCGCGCGTGCTCGAGCATCTCGTCGACACGGTGCTGTTCTTCGAAGGCGACCGCAGCCATGCGTACCGGGTGCTCCGGGCGCACAAGAACCGGTTCGGGTCCACGAACGAGATCGGCGTCTTCGAGATGCAGTCCGAGGGTCTCGTCGAAGTCCCGAACCCATCCGCGCTCTTCCTCGCGGAGCGGCCGGTGGACGCCTCCGGCAGCGCAGTGGCGGCGGTCA
>VBKQ01000395.1 GCA_005879505.1 Deltaproteobacteria bacterium | reverse complement strand
TCGCGTAGGATGGTCGCGTGGCCGACGACCAGGAAGAGCGCCGCCGGCATCAGCGCGCATCGGTGGATTTGGAGGTGAACCTGAAGTTTCCCTCTGTCCAGCAGTTCCTTTCCGCCTGCGCGGGCGACATCAGCGAGAGCGGGATGTTCATACGCCTGGAGAACCCGCAGCATCAGACCGGGGAGGTGGTGACGCTCCAGTTCGACGCCGGAAAGGAACGGATCGTGCAGGGGACCGCGCGCATCGTTCGCATCGATCCGGCCGGGATCGGCGTGGAGTTCGTCGAGCTCGACTACATCTCGCGGCAGCTGGTGGAGATGATCGTCCGCATCAAGCTCGCCGCTGGATGATTACGCGCGGTCTACTGCGGACTTCCACCGCGCGAGGTGCGCTGCGCGAGCGTCCGCCTTCATCTTCGGCTTGAACTGCTTGCCCGGGCGCCAGGCGTTGCGCAGCTCCTTGAGCCCCGTCCACATCCCGGTGCCCAGTCCGGCGAGGAACGCGGCGCCGAGCGCGGTGGTCTCGATCATGTGCGCCCGCTCGATCGGCGTCTGCAGCAGGTCGGCCTGGAATTGCATCAGCAGGTCGTTGGCGGACGCGCCGCCGTCCACGCGGAACATCGGCACCGGTTTGCCGATGTCCTGCGCCATCGCCTGCGCCAGATCGTGGATCTCGAAGGCCACCCCCTCGAGGGCGGCGCGGGCCAGGTGGGCGGCGCTCACTCCCCGGTGGAGCCCGCAGATGAGGCCGCGCGCTTCCTGCCGCCAATGCGGCGCGCCGAGACCGGCCAGGGCGGGAACGAATACGACGCCGGCCGAATCGGGAACCGACGAAGCGAGCTTTTCGACGTCCGCGGATTTCTCGAAAAGGCCGAGACCGTCGCGCAGCCACTGCACCACCGCGCCGGCGACGAAAGCGCTCCCTTCCAGCGCGTACGCCACCTCGTCGCCGACCTGCCAGGCGACGGTGCCGAGCAGTCCGTGCCTGGAGGTGACCTTTTTCGGTCCGGCATTCATGAGCAGGAATGCCCCGGTCCCGTAGGTGCACTTCGCTTCGCCCTCCTCGAAGCACGCCTGCCCCACCAGCGCGCTCTGCTGATCTCCCGCGATCCCCGCGATGGGGATTCCGTCGGGCAGCCCGCGCACCCCCTTGGTGGTGCCGAAGACGCCCGCTGAAGGCCGGATCGCCGGCAAGACTGCGCGGGGGACTCCGAAGAGCGCGAGCAGCTCGTTGTCCCAGGCGCGCGTCTCCAGGTCCATGAACAGGGTGCGCGAGGCGTTGGTCACGTCCGTGGCGTGCACGGTGCCTCCGGTCAGCTTCCAGAGCAGCGCGGAGTCGATGGTCCCGAAGCAGATGTCGCCGTTCTCCGCCCGCGCCTGCGCACCGTGCACGTGGTCGAGCAGCCAGCGCACCTTGGTCCCGCTGAAGTAGGCGTCGAGGACGAGGCCGGTCTTGTCGCGGATCCACGGCTCCTTTCCTTTGGCCTTCAGCTCGTTGCAAAGGTCCGCGGTGCGCCGGTCCTGCCAGACGATCGCGTTGTGGATCGGCCGCCCGGAATGCCGGTCCCAGAGCAGCGTGGTCTCGCGCTGGTTGGTGATGCCGATGGCCTGCAACTCGGCGGGCTTGATCATCCGGCGGCGAGCTTGATGCGGACGATCATCTCCACCAGCTGCCGCGAGATGTAGTCGAGCTCGACGAACTCCACGCCGATCCCGGTCGGATCGATGCGAACGATGCGCGCGGTCCCCTGCACGATCCGTTCCTTTCCGGCGTCGAACTGGAGCGTCACCACCTCCCCGGTCTGATGCTGCGGGTTCTCCAGGCGTATGAACATCCCGCTCTCGCTGATGTCGCCCGCGCAGGCGGAAAGGAACTGCTGGACAGAGGGAAACTTCAGGCTCACCCCCAAATCCACCGATGCGCGCTGATGCCGGCGGCGCTCTTCCTGGTCGTCGGCCACGCGACCATCCTACGCGAACAAGGCGTCCATCGCTTCTC
>VBKQ01000394.1 GCA_005879505.1 Deltaproteobacteria bacterium | reverse complement strand
CTGGAACCCCGAGTATCACACCGCGCAGCAGCGCGTGGTGAACCGGCTGCAGTTCATCCAGCTGCCGCCTGGCCTGCAGCCGCAGCTCTCGCCGTGGAGCGCGATCGGCGAGATCTTCCGCTACGCGGTGAAGGGACCCGGGTACTCGCTGGCCGAGCTGAAGACCGCTGAAGACTTCATCCTCGAACGGCAGTTCCGGCAGGTGCCCGGCGTGGTCGACGTGGTCGGTTTCGGGGGAGAGACGAAGGAGTTCCACGTCGACGTCGATCCGTACCGCCTGAAGGGCCACGCGCTCACTCTCGCGCAGCTCACGCAGGGGATCGCCAACGCGAATCAGAACGTGGGCGGACAGCGCCTTTCGCTCGGCGAGCAATCGTTCAACGTGCGCGGCCTGGGGCTCATCCGTTCGCTCGACGACATCGGTCAGATCGTGCTCGCGCAGCCGAAGGCCGGCACTCCGGTCCGCGTTCGCGACGTGGCGCAGGTCCGGGAAGGTGCTGCGCCTCGCCTCGGCATCGTCGGCAAGGACCTGGACCCAGACGTGGTCCAGGGCATCGTGCTGATGCGTTACGGCGGGTCGTCGCTGGAGACGCTGAAGGGCGTGCACGAGCGCGTCGAGCTCATCCGCAAGAACCACGTGCTCCCCATCGGCATGGAGATCGAGCCCTACTACGACCGCGACAAGCTGGTGAAACTGACCACCGATACGGTCCTGGAGAACCTGCTCGTCGGCATGCTGCTCGTCACCGTCGTGCTCTGGGTATTCCTCGGGCAGGCGCGCGCGGCCGCAGTGGCTGCCGTGAACATCCCGCTCGCGCTGATGGCGGCCTTCTGCGGGATGGTCTTCACCGGAACGCCGGCGAACCTGATCTCGCTCGGCGCCGTGGACTTCGGCATCATCATCGAGCCCACCGTGATCATGGTGGAGAACGTCTACCGGCACCTCGGGCCGCGCGGGCGGGGGACCCTGAAGGAGCGCATCGCCGAAGCCGCCGGCGAGATCGGCGGCCCGCTGTTCTTCTCCACGCTGATCATCACCCTGGCGTTCGTTCCCCTCTTCACCATGACCGGGGTGGCCGGAGTGATCTTCTCCCCGATGGCGCACACCTATGCATTCGCCATCGGCGGCGCCGTCGTGCTCTCGGTTGCCCTCACGCCCGTTCTCGCGGCCTGGGCGCTGCGCGTCGACACCAGGAGCGACCACCGCGAGGGCCACGAGGACCCGCATGGCCACGACAACCGCTTCCTGCTCTGGGTGGATCGCACGTACCGCCCGCTCTTCGAGTTCGCGCTGCGGCGCCGCTGGGCCGCGATCGCGATCGCCCTCGCTCCGGTGGCGGCGGCGGCCGCCCTGCTCGCGGCCACGGGCACCGAGTTCATGCCCAAGCTCGAAGAGGGCAACTTCTGGATCCGCGCGACGCTCCCCACCAGCGTTTCGCTGGAGACCAGCGGCAAGCACGTGGGGCGCATGCGCCGCATCCTGCTCGGCTGCGAGGACGAGGGCTGCACCAGGCGGCGGAACCCGGAGGTGCGCACGGTCGTCTCGCAACTCGGGCGTCCGGACGACGGCACCGACCCGTCCGGGTTCTACAACATCGAAATGTTCGCGCCCCTGATTCCCCAGGGGAAATGGCGGCGCGGAATCACCAAGGAGAAGCTTACGCAGCAGCTCTCGCGCGACCTGCGCGAGGCATTCCCGGGAGTGGACTTCAACTTCTCGCAGGCGATCGCCGACAACGTCGAAGAGGCGATGAGCGGTGTGAAGGGCGAGAACACCGTGAAGGTCGTCGGACCCGACCTGAAGGTGAACGAGCAGAAAGCAGCCGAGATCGTCTCCGCGCTGCAGCAAGTGCGCGGCGTCGAGGACCTGGGCATGTTCCGCTCACTCGGCCAGCCCGACGTGAAGATCGCCCCGGACCGCGAGCGCTGCGGGCGATATGGATTGAACGTCGGAGACGTCGCCGCCGTCGTCCAGGCGGCCATCGGGGGGCAGGCGGTCACCCAAGTATACGAGGGAGAGAAGAAGTTCGACCTGGTCGTTCGCTGGGCCGAGCCTTACCGCAAGGACCTCCGCGCCATCCGGCAGATCCTGGTTCCCGCACCCGACGGTGCGCAGATTCCGCTCGGTCAGCTGGCCAGGATTACCGAGGAGGACGGGCCGTCCGTCATCTACCGCGAGGACAACCGCCGCTATGCGCCGGTGAAGTTCTCGGTGCGGGGACGCGATCTCGGCTCCACCGTCGCGGACGCGCATGCGCGGGTGGAGTCGCAAGTGACGCTTCCGTACGACACGCATCTGGAGTGGGCGGGGGAGGCGGACCAGTTGCGCGAGGCCGCCGCGCGGCTGATGATCATCATTCCCATCACCCTGCTGCTGATCGCCTTCCTGGTCTACTCGGCGGTCGGCGGTGCGCGCGACATGCTGATCGTGCTGCTCTCGATTCCGGTCGCCTGCAGCGGCGGCGTGATCGCGCTCTTCCTCACCGGCACCCATCTGTCGATCTCGGCGGCCATGGGCTTCGTCTCCATCTTCGGCATCGCCGTCCAGGACGCGATCATCGTGGTCACCTACGCGCGCAGGATGTGGCTCGAGGGTCATCCCCTCGAGGAGGGCGCGCGGCTGGCCGCGGAGCGCGGCCTGCGTCCAGCGCTGATGACGGCTTCCGTGGCGCTGATCGGGCTTCTTCCCGCGGCGCTGTCCCGCGGAATCGGAAGCGAGACGCAGAAGCCGCTGGCGATCGTCGTCATCGGCGGAATGCTCATGCTCGCCTGCTTGCCCCGCCTGCTCCTGCCACCGCTGCTCACTCTCGCGCACGCGCGCCGCGCCGCCGTTCCTGCCCGCGCCGCCGCTCCGGAGTGGTAAGCTCCGCGCCTTCCCAGAGGAGCCCCGCGCAATGGCCCAGGCCAGCCGATCCGCCACCATCAATGTGCCACCCGAGAAGCTGTTCGAGGTGATCGTCGACTACGAGAAGTACCCGGAGTTCCTGCCCGAGGTGAAGAAGGTGAAAGTGGAAGGGGGGCAGGGCTCGATCAAGGAAGTCACGTACATGGTCGACATCAAAGCGAAGGTGATCACGTACACGCTCAAGCACACCGCCGAGCGCCCGACCAAGTTGTCCTGGACGATGGTCAAGGGCGAGATGATGAAAGGCAACGACGGCGCCTGGACCCTGAAGCCCGGCGCGCAGCCCGGGACGACGGAGGCGACGTACGCCATCGATCTGAAGCTCTCGTCGCTCGTGCCGGGATTCATCGAGAAGGCGCTGGCCGAGCAGTCCTTGCCGGGACTGCTGGCGAACTTCAAGGCGCGCGCGGAGAAGCTGTACGGCGGGAAAGCCTGAGCGGGCCCCACGCCGATCACCGCAGGGCGCCAGTGTACGAAGGCGCTGAAGAACGAGGGCGGTCGCGTTCAGGCCACCCGGCGATCCACGGCGGGATCCGACGTGCGCGACGCCAGCCATGACATAGAAGCCAGGTTCGCGGGCGCGACAGGAACGTCTGGCGTCGTACCACGTCGTATGCAGCAGAGCAGAACGGATCCCGCGCGGAAGGCGCACCGCCAAAGTGATGCGCGTGATTTCCCAGCACGTACGCAATCGCGTTCACCAGCTGGGTCGGGGAACCCAGTAGCCTCGAGTGGTAGTGGTCGTCAAAGACCCTCCCGCGGCGCTTCATCAGGCGATTGAGTGCGCGCGCAATGCGGACCCCGAGTCCCTGCATGCCTCGTGACAGCGCAAGGTCGGAATCGGCCTCGACCACGAGATGGAGATGGTTTCCAAGGACGGAGAACTCGATGACGCGCAGCCCGAACCGGTCTCGCGCACCTGCGAAGCAGTCCTCGACGATCCGGAAGCATCGTCGGCTGCGCAGATTCCAGACACCGGGTGCTACGCGCAAGGTCACGAGCACCGGTGCCGCGTTGTCGAACTCGGCCCGGCGCTTGTGCGAAACGCGCGGGCGCGCTGCCGTCCGCTTTCGTCCGGCGCCTTTTCTCTTGCCACCCCGCTGCGGCAATCTCAATGCGAGCTGTTTCATTTGATTGGGGATAGTTTGCCAAACGGACCCCAGACCGAACATCGGTCATCTGAACGAGACAGCCACTTCTTCGCGAGTTCTCACTGTTGTCCGTCTCCGACCCGATGTGGCACGACGGTAGATGGCCCACCCGGGAATACGTGCCAATGAGGGGCTATCGCTCGATAGGGAACCACCCGGGTTGCGCGCGGACGCGCTCCATCCACGCGGTCACCGACGGAAACTGCCCCAAGTCATGCCCCGCCTCCGGCGCCATCTGGCTGTAGGCAAAGAGCGCGATGTCCGCGACGGAATACGCGTCGCCGACGAACCAGTTGCGCTGGGCGAGGTGCCGCTCGAGCACCTTCAGCGCGGCGACCGCCCGCGGTCGGTAGTGCTCCAACAGC
>VBKQ01000002.1 GCA_005879505.1 Deltaproteobacteria bacterium | reverse complement strand
CGCGGCAATGATCTCGCACCTTGGAGTGTGGGTTCTCGTGCTTCCCTTCCTGATCCTCGTGGCATTGGCTCTATTCAGCGCATCGCCGCCGTCGCAATCCGTGGGTGAGCAACACCTCTCGGTCGCGGAGGGCGCGGAGCGTCTAACGAACCTTCTTCGAACACAAGCGACGAACTCGTCCAATCTCGAAAATAATAGCTTGAGAACCGGAGACTGATTCGCTTTGTTGTAACTAAGGACGAGCTCAATATTGGGCGCAACTCCCTGGAGTGGGACGGGGTATCACTGTCTACAACGTCCAGCCGGGTCCGATCGACACGGATTTGAATCCCGCGGCCGGCGATTGGGCGGTGCCGCCCGGATCGCAATACGCCAACTCGGTCGCCACGACGTTCGTGCGGAATTTCGACTGGGCGACCTCCAAGCCGAGCTTCCCGAAGGACCGGGCGCTCTCGTCTCGGCCACGTGCGGTAGGTCCGCTCCGGACTGCTCGAGCACCTCGATGAGCTCCAACGCGGGCTCGACCCGGTTCCGGTTCTCCCGCGCATGGCGCGAGAGCTCGGGCAGGCGCCTCAAGCAGCATCCAGCCGAAGCTTGCGCGCAGCCTCGAAGCGGCGGGCGACGTCGGGCCAGTTGAACACGTTCCAGCACGCGCCAAAGAACTCAGCCTTCCGGTTCTGGTACTGCAGGTAGTAGGCGTGCTCCCAGGCATCGAGCACCAGCAGCGGCACACCGCTCTGGTTCAGGTTCGACTGGTGGTCGTAGATCTGCGTGATCAGGAGCCTCGCCCCGAGCGGCTCCCAGACCAGCGCGGCCCATCCCGATCCCATGATCGAGCCCGCCACCTCGTTGAGCTGCCGCCTGAAGGCGGCAAAGCCGCCGAAGTCCCGTTCAAGCGCGGCCTTCAGCTCTCCCGTGGGCTCGCCGCCCCCCTGCGGAGACAGGTTGCGCCAGAAGATGGAGTGCAGGATGTGGCCGGACAGATTGAAGGCCAGCGAGCGCTCCAGAGCCGGAATCCGGTCGAACTGCTCCTTGGTCCGCGCCTCGTCCAGGCGTTCGAGCGCCGCGTTGGCGCCGTTCACGTAGCCTGCGTGATGCTTGTCATGGTGCAGCTCCATGATCTTGCCGGAGACGTGCGGCTCGAGGGCACCGTAATCGTAGGGCAGGTCAGGTAGCTTGTACTGGTTCATCGCGTTCTCCTTGGAAGCTGCGTCGTATCGGAAGCGTCGCTCGGTCTTGCGCCTGCAACCCGAGATACTGGTACGACGTGCTATCAAGATCCCTGCCAATTCGCCGCACCCGCTGGCTCCCTGCAGCGCCGCTGGATGCCCAACGGGCAATGTCCGTTTCGCCGACACCGCTGTCGGCGGGCTGTGCGCATCTCGCGTGCAGATCGGGCTCATGCGACGCGCAAGACTCGTTGCCGCCGCGGGAGCGCGAACGACGCGATGAAGGTGACCGCCAGCAGTCCGATGTTCCACGCCAGCGCGTGGACGAACGCCTCTCCGTACCGTGCCGCAGCTGCATGCGGACCGAGCGACGCAGCGAAGACTCCCCCGATCACCGCGACGCCCAGCGCGAAGGACAGCTGCTGGACCGTGGTCACGACGCCTGAGGCGGAGCCCGCGTCGGTGGGCGGCACGTCGGCCAGGATGAAGTTGACCAGGGGCGACTGCAGATTGCCTTGTCCCAATCCGTATATGAAGAGCGGCAGGATGTACGCCCCCGCGTCTGCTCGACGGTCCACGACCGCCACCAAGGCCAGGAGCCCGATCACCATGAGCGCCGCTCCGAGTTGCAGAATGGAGCGGCCGAGCCGGGGTGCCAGGCGCGCCGAGGCGAGCGAGGCCGACAGGAATCCGATCGCAAACGGAACGAAGGTGAGACCGGCGGCGCGAGGCGTCCGCTCAAGCCCGGTCTGGAGATACTCGGTCAGGAGCAGCAGGAACGAAGCCAGCCCGGAGAAGAAGGCGACGGCGATGGTGATGCCGACCACGAAGGACCGATGTCGGAACAGCGAGAGCACCAGCAGGGGCGATCCGTCTCGTTCCGTCTTCCAGCGTTCGTATTGCAGGAACAGGTGCATGACGAGGGCGGAGCCCGCGAGCGACAGCCGGGTCCAGGTGGGCCAGCCTGCCTCCTCGCCGCCGATCAGCGGGTACAGGAGGAGCAGGAGGGCCGCCGAGACCAGCACGACGCCGCCCACGTCGAGCCTGAGGCCGGCCGGTGCCCGGGACTCTGGCACCAGCCACCCTGTGAGCGCGATCGCCAGGACACCGATGGGAAGGTTGATGAGAAAGACTGGACGCCAGGCAAGTCCGAGGACGTCGGCGCTCACCAGCAGGCCGCCGAGCACCTGGCCTGAGATCATCCCTGCCCCGATGGTCATGCCGTAGATCGCGTAGGCGACGCTCTGCTCCTTGTGCGTGAACGTCACCTGGATGAACGAAAGCGCCTGCGGCACCATGACGGCCGCGAACGCCCCCTGCAGGACCCGCGCTCCCACCAACTCGGCTGGCACGCGAGCGAATCCGCAGAGCGCGGAGGCGATGGTGAAGCCTGTCATGCCAATCACGAACAGGCGCCGCCGACCGTACAAATCTCCGAGGCGCCCTCCGGTGATGAGGAGCACGGCGAACGAGAGCGCGTACCCCGCGACGATCAGCTGGATTTCGCTGAATGTCGTGGCCAGACCGCGCTGGATGGACGGGATGGCGACAGTGACGACGTTGAAATCAAAGGCGGCGAGAAAGACCGCGCTGAGCATCACGGGCAGCGCAGACCAGCGCCGAGAAGCGGTCGTCTGACGAGAACCCGGATCCGTTCCACGCATCGTCCGCCCCGGTGCTGCAACCAGCGCACCAGCCGCGCGCGGCCGGGAGATCTCGCTGGGTGCGGCTTTCGAGATGTCGAACGCCTGAGCAACCTTGTCTAACCATTCGACAACGCGGACACACGCTCATTAGCAGCTCCCGCTGACTGCAGATCGCCCCGCCGCGTTCTGGTAGCTGAGAACGGTAAGCAGTCGCGCCAAGCGGCTGGCGTGCTGGCTTCCTGCGTCGAGCAACGCATCCTGTCCGGCCGATCGACGATGGTGTGTACGCAGAGCGATCAATGGGGTGACGGATACGGGCACATTCCGTGAACGTCGCGAGGACT
Organism: Deltaproteobacteria bacterium; assembly: GCA_005879505.1. Classification (GTDB taxonomy): domain Bacteria; phylum Myxococcota; class Myxococcia; order Myxococcales; family 40CM-4-68-19; genus 40CM-4-68-19. The sequence continues at coordinate 27,205 of VBKQ01000002.1, read as the reverse complement.
TCTGCGCGGCTACAGCCGCAAACGCGCCATCGCCGTCGGTCAGTTCAGTTGGCGGTCCGAGGTAGGAGGCAACCCGCGTGGGGCTGGCCTCAACAAGCCGGGGCACCGGTTTTCCATGAATCATGCCGCATTCGTGCGGAGGGCCGACCGCACACCAAGGTAGGGGGAATCCCTGGGGATGCCCGGTTCATCAGATCACGCGGGGTCGAACGACCTCAGAACACGACCCTCAAGGAGCCGCCCTAGTGTCCTCGAAACCGATCCTCTCGCTCATCGCTACCGTCGCGCTGTCTGTCGCCGGGTCCACGGTCTCTCGCGCGCAATCTACGCCCTTGGATGAAGCGGGCTCGCAATCGGCGGGCTCGCAAACGAACGACTCGCAGACGAGGGATTCGACGAAGAAGACGAAGACGAAGAATAAGCCGAAGAAGCATCCGGGGATGACGAAGCTCGACAAGCTGGAGAGGGGCAATCCGGCTAGCGTGTATTACAAGTCGCGGAAGAAGCACGCCCCCAACCCCACGAACGCCCAGATCGACGCCGCGGAGTCGGGGAGCCCGGCCAGCGTGGATTACGCGAACCGCCCGATCAGCCCCCACAACCCGACCAATGCGGAGATCAACGCCGCCGAGACGGGAAATCCGGCCAGCGTCGACTATGGGAAGGATCCGAAAGAGGTCCTCGAGGAGAAGTAACGGCGCGATCCTTGGGCTGAAGCTCACAGCAGCGGTCGTCGCGGGGCGTACAGCCCCGCGAAACCGCGCTCGAGGCGCTGATACCCCTGGGACATCGCCCACAGGTCCAGCGAGAGCGCCGCCAGGGTCGCCGATCTCCCCACTGAGCTGACCCGGTGGCTCAGCCAGGTCAGATCAACGAGCGTCATCCGCGGACCCGCGGCGCTTCCATGTCGTGGCTGCGGGTGCCTGGCTTGGGACCGGAGCCGCAAAATCTCTCGATGCCTCGTTCGCCCGGAACGCGCACTCCGTCGCCTGTGAAGACCCGGGCGAAAGTGAGCAGGAGGATCTTCAGGTCGAGGCCAAGGCTCCAATGGTCGACATACCAGAGGTCATACGCGAACTTCTCATCCCATGAGAGCGCGTTACGACCGTTCACCTGCGCCCAGCCGGTAATCCCTGGACGGACGTCGTGACGTCGAGCCTGCTCCGGCGAGTAGTGCGCGAGATACTCCATGAGCAGCGGGCGCGGCCCGACCAGGCTCAGCTCGCCGCGGAGCACGTTCCACAACTGAGGCAGCTCATCGAGGCTCGTGCGGCGCAGGAAACGTCCGAGCGGCGTCAGCCGCTCTGCGGCCGGAAGCGGTAGCCCATCGGGGCCGTACGCTTCCCGCATCGTGCGGAATTTGTAGATGCGGAACGGAACCGCTCCCAGACCCGGTCGAACCTGTGTGAACAGGATCGTCCCACGCCTCTCGAGCGCGATCAGGAGCGCCACGATGGCGAGCACCGGGGCGGTCACGCAGAGTCCGACGGCCGCCGCGAGACGGTCGAACACCGTCTTGCAGACGGCAGGGAACCGGCGCCGGCGTCGGGTCGCGTGGTTCACGCCGAGCGGAGCGTTGCCGGTCACTCGTCACCTCCTGAACCGAAGAGGTCAGCGGGGTGCTCGAACCGGCTGACGCGGGTTTCCGTCCCCGGCCACGCATCGCGGCGCGCGGGACGGGTGGCCCGGGCACCCGAGGATCGCGGCGGAGGCAGGGGGTCGCCTTGCATCGCGATCCTCGCCTCAGGAACCAGAAACGAGAGTGCGCGGCGCAATTCTCGCTCGTCGCTCCGTCCGATCGCGTCCGCGAGGAGGTCCATTCCCTGCTCGAAGTCCTCTTCCGATGGCGGCTCTATGCACGCCACCATGATCTTGGGATGCGGCCGCTCCCCAGCTATCTCATCATCGGACAACAGCTCCTCATAGAGCTTCTCGCCGGGCTGGAGTCCGGAGAAGCTGACTCCGATGTCAACCTCCGGTCGCAGCCCGGACAGCACGATGAGGTCACGCGCGAGCTCGAGGATCTTCACTGGCCTGCCCATGTCGAGCAAGAAGATCTTCCCTGTGCCGCCAAGGGCGGCAGCCTGCAGAACGAGCTGTGCCGCCTCTGGAATCGTCATGAAGTATCTCGTCGCGGACGGGTGCGTCACGGTCACCGGCCCGCCACTTGCTATCTGCGCGCGGAAAAGGGGGACGACGCTGCCGTTGCTTCCAAGGACGTTGCCGAAGCGGACTGCGGCGAATCGCGTCTTGCTTCGCCGTGCAATGTGCTGAATGACCATTTCGCAGACGCGCTTGCTCGCCCCCATGACGGAGGTTGGCTTCACCGCCTTGTCCGTCGAGACGAGCACGAACGCACCGGTTCCCACCGCATCCGCCGTCTCGGCGAGCAATTTCGTGCCGAATACGTTGTTCCGTGCCGCTTCTCGGGGGTTCGCTTCCATCATGAAGACGTGCTTGTGGGCAGCGGCATGCAACACGATATCCGGTCGGAAGTGCTCGAAGACCCAGCCGACCCGCTGTTCATCCGTGATGTCTCCAAGCAGCGGTTCGAGGACGCCTGCCAGACACTGCTCGCGCAATTCGTGCTCGATGAAGAAGAGTGCGTTCTCGTTGTGATCAAACAGAAGCAGCTTGCGCGGGCCGAAGCGCAGAGTCTGGCGCGCCAGCTCGCTGCCGATGCTGCCGGCCGCGCCGGTAATGAGCACGACAAGGTTCTGAAAGGACGCGGCGACCTGGCTCAGGTTCAGCTCGACGGGCGCCCGTCCGAGAAGATCCTCGATCTGGACGTCGCGCACCGCGTCCGGCCCGTGTGTCGCGATCCGCTCGGCCAGGCTCGGGAGCACCTTGACGGGAACACCTGCGGTGCGGCACTGCTGGACCAGTTGCCTCGTCTGCTCTCCGGAGGCGACCGGTGCGGCGAAGATGACTTGCCCGATTCGGTGGGTGGCGATGGCCCGCCGCAGGGCTTCTTCGTTCGGCGGCCCCAGGACGGGCACGCCGTGAACGTGGTTGCCCTGCATCGTCGGACGCTCGTCGAGGAAGCCAACCACCTCCCACGGCGCTCCCCGCATCCGGTGGAGGTCGCGAATGAGGCTCTCGCCCGTGTCATTGGCGCCAATGACCAGAGTGGGAGTGCGGCGCCTTTCGGCACGGTGCCGCTCATACAGTTCGCGGAATACCATGCGGGCACCACCGATTGCCACGATCGACGCCAGCCACTCCTCCAGCAGCACGGACGGTGGCACTCCGAAGCGCAGCGCGGGGATCATTGCCAAAAGCGTGGAAGCGGTCGTCGCGAGCACGATGCGCTCGAGCTCCAGGATGCCGCTGTAGCGCCAGAGACCGTCGAACAACCCGGCTGCCGCGAACATCCCAAGGCGCAGTACGACGACGAGCGCCAACGTTTTCAAGGAAGCCCGTTCCAGCTCCCGCGTGAATCCGCCCATGCGGAGTTCAAGCGCCAGTACGAACGCGGACGTCCAGAGCAGCGCATGGAGAAGCGCGATTGTCGAACGGCGCAGCCATCGCACGTAGAGGAGCCGGAGAAAGCGAGAGGGTTGCTTCCGCGCCTTCCCCGCCGTACGCGACCGCTCGGCCATTGCGAATTACCTTGGGCCCCCCGATTCACGAGGCCTCGCTGGCAAACGTCGAAGATGGATTGCGAAACGTCCTCTTTTGGAAAGGTAACTTGCAAATGTGAAAACGCACGTGCCGGGCGAACGATTGGTAATGGCGAATATTTTTCCCAATGGACCAATCAGTCGCACCGCCGCTCTCCTGTGGCAGGCGGCTCATTCTGGATTGCAAAGACGTCAGTGGGGGATCCGCTCGCCGTCCATGCGCTGGCGCGAAGCAGGTCGTCAATCCCTTTCGGGGCCCCTAAGACGTGGCATGGGGCGCGCCGGAACGCCAACGACGGTCGCACCCTCGGCCACGTCGCGGGTCACGACGGCGCCCGCTCCAACGGTCGCTCCCCGACCGACGTGGCGGTACTGCAGGATCTGGGCGCCGGTACCGATGAGGCCTCCCTCTTCCAGCACGACGCCACCGGAAAGGTTTGCTCCCGGGTTGACGACGCAACCGCGGCCAATGGACGCTTCGTGTCCCAAGGTACAGCTGTAGTTCACCATGCAGTACGGGCCGAGCACGACGTTCACGGTCCCGACCACCCCCGGACACAAAAGCACGCCGTGCGCCATGCGGCAGGTACCCCAATCGAGGATGGCCGATGGATGAACGAGGGCGGGCCACATGTCAGGCCCGAATTCAGCCTCCAGCGCGGCGGCCACTTGCAGGCGGACGTCGGGCGAGCCGATCGCGAGCGCTAGCGCATCGAACCGGTCGCGGTGTGCCCGGAGAAAAGACAGATCGCCAACCACATCCCGGCGGCTGTCCCGGTCGGTCAGTTGCGCTAGATCGCTGACGACATAGCCCGCAAAGGTGAACGGCCGACCGGCCGTACGAAGTTGATCGAGCACGAATCGAACGTCGCGCGCTTGACCTCCCGCCCCGATGACTAGCACGCGCCGTTGACGGTTCGCCATTGCAGCGCGTAACTCCTATGGGGGGAGCGGTGCGCTGTTCATCGGCGATAGGAGTGCATGCGCCTTCCCCTCTTCCCAGTGCAGGCCGTAGACCTCCAGACCCGCGATGGCTCCTTCGCGCCGGCTCCAATGGTGGACCGCGGTGACGTCCTCCCGCCGAAAGCTGCGCAGCTCGACGTTCCCGCTCATCCCAAGAATGTATTGCTGGCTTCATTGCCCGACGAGAGGCTGATCGAGCGGAACAGGGACTACCCGCAGTTGGCTCGCTCCCACGGACTCACGCCCTGCGCGGGCCGGATCGGACGGCTGGCATACGAGAACTGCCGTTCCTAGGATGCTGGTGGGTGGGAGGCGTCTGTGCCCGAGCGGATTCTGCTATCGGTCCCGCACATGGAAGGGCACGAAAGGTCGTTCGTCGAGCAGGCGTTCGAGAGCAACTGGCTGAGCACCGTAGGCCCCCACCTCGAGGCTTTCGAACAGGAGTTCGCCCGCCTGGCAGGCGCCCCTGCGGTCGCGCTTTCGAGCGGTACTGCGGCGATTCACCTCGGGTTGAGGCTGCTCGGCGTCGGTCCCGGAGACGAGATCTTTGCTCCGACGCTCACCTTCGTCGCGAGTGTGAACCCGGTCGTCTACCTCGGGGCGCGTCCCGTGTTCATCGACAGCGATCCCGCGACCTGGAACATGGACCCACAACTGTTGCGCGAGACGCTCACTGAGCGGGCGGCGCGCAACCGGCTTCCCCGCGCAGTCGTCGTCGTTCACCTCTACGGGCAACCCGCGGATCTGGGGCCGATTCTTGACGCCTGTGCCCCTTACGACGTTCCCGTTCTGGAGGACGCGGCTGAAGCCCTCGGCACCCAATACCAGGGACGCCAGGTCGGCAGCTTCGGGCACGTCGGCACCTTCTCCTTCAATGGCAACAAGATCATCACCACGACCGGGGGCGGAATGCTCGTCGCCCGCGACGCCGGATGGGTATGCCGCGCTCGCTTCTGGGCGACGCAGGCGCGCGACCCTGGAATCGGATACGAACATAGCGACATCGGGTACAATTACCGGCTCTCAAACGTGCTCGCGGCCATCGGACGAGCGCAGCTGCAGGTCCTCGAAAAGAGAGTAGCGCAGCGGCGTGCGATCGCGTTCGCCTACCGCGATGCCCTTGCGGACGTGGACGGGCTGGATTTCATGCCCCAGGCACCGTACGGGCGCCACACCAATTGGCTCAGCGTCTTCCTCGTCGACGAGAAGCGATTCGGCATCGATCGCGACACGCTGGTGCGGAGCCTGGATGAAGCAGGCATCGAATCGCGACCGGTCTGGAAACCGATGCACTTGCAGTCGCTGTACGCCTCAGCGGATCGAGTCGGTGGAGGCGTCGCGGCCGATCTCTTCCGCCGCGGTATCTGCTTGCCCAGCTCGAGCAGCCTGGGCGCCGATGCGCAACAGCGCGTCATCGCCGCCGTCCGGCGCGCCCGTGACCGTTGAGGGCGCCGCAGGCGGCGTCCCGGCCGCGCGGCGTTCCAGCAATGGCAGGTGCCGTTTCGCCAGCAAGCTATCGTAGCGTGCCGCCAACGCCTCCCAGATCTTTTCGGGCTGGAAGTCGCGAAGCATGCGCGCGCGCCCGGCCTCTCCATGGCGGCGGGCGAGCGTCGGGTCGCGCAGGTACCCGCGGATGGCATCGGCCAGAGCGGCCGCGTCTCCAGGCTGAACGAGGATTCCTGTGACTCCGTCCTGCACCGCATCGACACAGCCGGGAATCCGCGTCGCGATCACGGGGAGCGCCATGGCCGCCGCCTCCATGGGGACGACCGGGAACCCTTCGCGGTGCGACGGCAAGGCGACCAGATCCATGGCCGCGTAGAGCGGTGGCGTGTTCCGAACGAAGCCGGCGAAATGGACCCGTGGATGCGATCGCAGCGCGTCGATGAGCGTGGGGGACAGTGGATCTCTCGTGTCGGACTCGCCGACGATCAACAGGTGCAGTTCCGGTGCCTCCGCCTGCACTCGGCGAAGGGCCTCCCATAGCTCCGCGACGCCCTTGTCACCCACGAGACGTCCCACAAAGCCCAGCACGACCGCTTGCTGCGGAATGCCGAGACGCGAGCGCGTACCCGCGCGCGACGCTGCATGGAGTTCCGGGTTGAAGAGGCGGCGCGCTTCGATTCCGTTGATGCTGCCGCGCAGGAGCGCCTCGGTTTTTACGCTGCGGCAGATGCCGCGAGCGACGACGTAGTCGCGAATGGAAGGTCCCGCGCAGAAGACGTGATCCGCCAAGGCACACGAGACACGCTCAGTCGCCTGCAGAATGAGCCGGCGGATTCCCCTGGCCGTCATGGCCGGCAGACCGTAGATGTGATAGACGCGAACCGGAACGCGAGCGAGCCACGCAGCGACCATGGCGAGGAGCCCGCCCTTGGGCGTGCCGGCGTGGACGATGGCCGGTTTCAGTTGCCGGAACACGCGATAGAGCCGCCACACAGCCACCAAGTCACGCAACGGCGTGATTGCCCGCAGCATCGGCACGGCGTGAACGGCGATGCCTTCCTCCGCGCTAAAGCGCACCAGGTCAGGCCCTGGCGAGGAGATCGCCTGCTCCTCGAGACCGAGCGTGCGGAAGAACCTCGCTTGTCCGCGCAGGAAAAACAGCGAGATGGGAACGGTCATGACGTGCAGGAGCCGGAGCGTCGCCATGTGAGCTTCCCAGTCGTGGAAGGCCTCGACTTCTCGTGAAGCTATGTCGCTACCCTTCGCTCCGCTAGGTTGGCGGCAGAACACCCTGGGGGTGCGGCCGTTCAGACGGCCATGCGTCGCACGTGGTCGGTGGCAATCGCCCGTACCGTTTCCGCCACGCGGTCGATTTCCGCGCTCGTCATCGACGGGAAGATGGGAAGCGAAATGCACCGCTCCCATTCAGAGGTGCTCACGGGGAAATCCTCAGGCCGATAGCCATAGCGCTCCCGATAAAGCGGATGCATGTGCAGCGGACGCCAGTGCACGCTGGTACCGATGCCCGCCGCATTCAACTCCTCGATGAACCGGTCGCGATCGATGTTCAACGCTTCCAGCCTGAGCCGGATCACGTACAGATGCCATGAGGGCTGTCGATCATTTCGGACCTTGGGAACATCGACTTCGACCACATCCCGCAGAAGCTCCGAGTAGCGCGCCGCAATGCGGGCTCGCGCCTGGGCGAGCGTCACCGCTTTCTTCAACTGCTCACGTCCCAGCGCGGCAGCGATGTCCGTCAGGTTGTATTTGAAGCCTGCAGCAAGGATCTTGTAATCCCAGGAGCCTGCCGTCCTGAACCGGTCCCATGCATCGCGCGAAAGTCCGTGCAGCGACATCAGCCGCGCGCGGCTGGCGAGTCCGTCATCGTCGGTGACCAGCATCCCACCCTCGCCGGTGGTGATGGTCTTGTTTGCATAGAACGAAAAGCACGTCTGTTCCGCAGTCGTTCCGACCGAACGCCACCTGCCATCGGGACTCCGCGCCGCGGCGGGAAGCGCGTGAGCGGCGTCCTCGATCACGCGAAGTCCATGCGCGCGCGCCAGTGAAGCGATCCCATCGACCTCCGCCATCTGGCCGCCATAATGCACCGGCAGGATCGCGCGAAGGCGGCCTTGCCGTGTGACCCCACCGACCGGCTTGCCGGCCTCGAGCAGCGCTATCGTCGTTTCCGCCGCGGAGACGTCGATATTGAGCGTTTCCGGCTCGCAGTCCACCAACACTGGGGTGGCGCCGCAATAAATGACGACCTCGGCCGTAGCGGCGAACGTCAGCGTGGGCACCAGTACGAGGTCGCCGGGGCGGATGCCGGCGGCTTCGAGGGCAAGGTGAAGCGCAGCGGTGCACGAGTTGACGGCCAACGCGTGACGCACGCCGACGAAGCGCGCGAACTCGGCCTCGAATCGCTTGCATTCGCCTCCCGTCGTCAGCCAGCCGGAGCGAAGAACCGCGCTCACCGCCGCCACTTCCTCCTCGCCGACGTCGGGGCGATGAAATGGAATGCGGTCACGCATGACACGCTCGTTGACGGGCCGGTCTTCGGAACAGCACGAGAGATGACGGAGGGACAACCTGCACGCACGTTTCCTCGAGGAATCATGCGGCGTTCAGCGGTGCCGGGCACGCGGCGTCCGCTCGTCTGCCGGCTCGCTCCGCGCGTGTAAGCGCTAGATGGTTCTATCGCGCCCGCAGCATCGTCGACTCGTCGCTGGACCAGCACTAACCTTGCTGCGTGGGGTTCCATGTGACTGCAGAGATGGTGTCCGCGCATCTGGCGCCGTGGTGGGGTACCGCATGTCTTTGGCTTTGACGTATCCGCTCGCCTCTAACGCCCGCGGTCACGGCGCACGGTGGCGCCGCCCTGCCACGACGCTGTTTTTCGCGCTGCTGCTCCTTGCCTCGGTGATTCCGGGACGGTTCGAGATTTCCTTCGACCTCTTCGGCGTGCCGGTGCGCGCTCACGAATTCCTTCTGGTCGCGCTCTTCGCGATGCTTGTGGTCTTCCGGCTTCTGGAAGGCCCGCTCTCGCGGCCGCAGAACGGCAACGTTCCGACCATTTTTTCCGCGCTGTTCATTTACGCTGCGCTGTCACTGATCTGGTGGAGCCCCGTAACGGAGCCCGACACTTCGGCCATGGCTTGGACCCTGGTAGCTTCCGCAGCCTCTCTCTGGAGCGCGTACCTCGTCGTCCGCTGCCAGCGCGAAGGGCTTCATCGCTTCTTGTCCAATCTGACGATCTTCATCGCCGTCGTCGCGGCTATGTACACGGCCCAGTCGTTTCTGAATCTGGGATTCCGGTCCGAAGATGATGCCGCTCCCGATCCGACGTTCGGAATCGATCGCGTGCGAGGTCCTCTTTTCGGAGCGTCGCTTGGTGGCGTCATCCTCATCCCTGCACTTGCGTTCGCGCTTCAGGAGGTCATCCTCGGGCGGAATCGACGCATAAACGGACTTGCCTCCGCGGTCCTGCTCGTTGCCTGTTTGAGCACAGGATCGCGAGGGGCGCTGCTGGGCCTAGGGGTGCTTCTCGCGCTGGCTACGTTCTCACTGCGTTCGACGAGGCAGCGAGTTGCATTCGGATCGGCGGTGTTGGTGATCGGAGGCTTGGCCGGCTGGCTCGTTTTCTCAAGGGTTTCGACAGATCGGTTCGCCGACATGGAAGACGCAAGCCGAGCGGTGACGATCGAGACGGGTATCAATGCAATCGCGGAAGCGAGTATCACGCAGAAATTCATCGGACTGGGATACGCTTCTTATTGGCGCTGGTACCTCGTCGACGCGAAAGGCGAAGCCAGCGAGATGTACGGAGTCTATGAGAGTCGTCCAGCGGGGATCACGCTTTACCACGCGCACTCGACACCGCTCCTCCTGGCCGTTGAACTCGGTGTTCCAGGAGTGGCAGCGGCAATTGCCCTCGTGTCCGCAATCTGGCGAGCACGAAAGAGCAGTGCGCGGCAGAGACTGCCAACCACCGTCTTCGCCGGACTCGCAGGTTCGGCCGTGACCCTCGCGACCGATCTGCTCATCTTCAAGTCACCGTTCCTGAACCTGATCTGGTGGAGTTACGTCTTCGGAAGCATCGAGCTCGTGGATCCAAAGGCCGGTCCGCTCAGCGCGTGATCGCATTGTTCCGAACCACGAGCCCGCTGGTAGGCCCCGATGTCGACACCTGGATGAACACCGCAGCCGCCGTTCCGCTGTTGCCCTCCACCAAAGCGTCATGGACGGCGATCCGATCGAACTGCGGTGAGTAAGCGCCGACAAATACCGAAGTGAGCGTGACGGTGTTGTTGATGATGCGGACGTTGTACACCGTTTGCGAGCTGTCGTCGTCCGGTTCCATGTCGACCGAGACGACGTAGCCGTTCGACTTGCGAATGTCGTTCTCCTCCACGAGAACGTCGTGAGCCGACACGATTGCCACATTGCATCGGTACGGCGACCGCATCTGATTTTGCCGGACGGTCACGTTCGAGCTGTTGGTCCATGGCGCACGGGGAAGCCTGTCGATGAACACGTTGTCGCCATAGGATGCCTCGAGCACATTCTGTAGGACGGAAACGTTTGCCGATCCCCAGATTGCGATCAGATGACTATTCTCTCCCGCGGTCCCGTGGCCATCCCAGGGTGCGATTCACCCTGTAGAACGCGCTCGTCTTGCGGATGACGACGGGTCCAGCGTCGAACGCTGCCTGAAGAGCGCTGCTGTCGTCCGTGACGCCGTCGCCCTTCGCCCCGTAATCCATGGCATCAAGCCAGACGAGGGGAGGCGCGGGAGGTGGAGGCGCGGGAGGTCCCGGAAGTGTGGGGGGATCGGTGGGCGGCGACGCGGGCTGCTGCGCAACGGCCAGCACGCGCTTCTCGCATCCGCAGCGAGGGAGCAGAGAGAGCGAGAGCGTAAACACTGCGGTTCTAGCCAACTTCATCAAGGATCTCCGATGGCCGCGCACGTGCCCGTAAAACGAAGCATTCGACCAACGCATCATCGGGTGCGGTGCGGGGAGCGTGTCAACTTATTTGCTGATGAGAGAACTAGCGAAGCGCGCGCCCGAAGAAGGTGGACGCGCTCGCTTCGGAGGGTGGAGCGCGTCCGCGCCGGCCGCGCGACCACGCGCTCGTGACGCTTGCGAGCTCCCGGTAGAAGTTCTCGCGCACCGGTTGCAGCACGCTCTCGTGGTACCGGCGCGCTGCGGCGAGGTTCTCGCGAGATGCCCGTTCGCGCAGCTTCGGTTCTCGTCCAAAAGCAACAATCCGCTCGGTGAGCGCGCGTACGTCGCCTGGTCTGACGAGGGCGTACCCGGGTAGTAACTCCGGAATGCCTCCCACCATGGTGCCGATGCACGGCAAGCCGCGCGCCATGGCTTCCACCATCGCGCGGGGCAGGCCTTCCTGGCGCGAGGCAAGCACGAACAGATCATGCTCGTCGAGGGCCGCGCGGATCGCCGCTCCGCTCGGCAGGGCGCCTGTAAACGTGACACGGTCGGCGGTTCCCAGTTCCCGGGCAAGCTTCTGCAGTACAGGCATGAGGCGGCCGGTACCGACCAGCGTGAGACGAGTATCGAGCCCCGCAGCCAGGCAGCGCGCCACCGCTTTCAGCAGCAGGTCTTGACCTTTGTACATCTGCTCCAGCGTTCCAACAGAGATGATGCGAAGCGAACCGCTCCGGCTGACGCTTGGCGCGAACGGTCGGTACGCTTCGTCGGGCATCTCGACGTCCGACACACCCACGGTGATCGCCGTGGACCGTCGGGTCGGGACGGGAGGAGGATAGCGCTGCTGGAGCGCTCTCTGCGTCACGTACAGACTGCACGCGGCTCCTCGGCAGACTCGCGCGAGCTCGCGAGAGAACCACCAGCGGAAGAACGGACGCAGCGGATGATCGATGCTGCCAGGCGCGAATACATCGAACGGATCTCCGCAGACTTCGACGCCATACGGCCGTGCTGGAGGCAGCGTACGCGAGATGAGGCTTCCCACGACTCCCGGGACTCGCAGCAGCACCGCAGAATCCGCGAAGTCGATCGCGCGGATCGCGCGAACCACCGCCGCTCGCATGAGGAGGTACTGGCGGGGACCGACGTAGCAGGGCAGAGGAAGCACCGAGACACGATCGCCATCCACGCGCCGCTGGTGCGATCGATCCGCAGGGACGTCGAGCACGCGGCAAGCGATCCGCACCCGATCGAATACGGACAAGTAACGGTCCCAGAAAGCGCGTGGATATGACGTCGCCGTGCGATACGCGCCATCGGGAGTGCGTGCGAATCGTTCCTCTAGAGCGACGACGAGATCCATCTTCGATTCGCCTCGATTGTCGGGCGCAGATATTGTTCCTCCAGCGCTCTCAAGCTGGTCCGGAGCTCATAGGTCCAGCCCACGGTGCTCGGAAGGGGTCGTCTCATGGTCCGCGCGAGGACGAGGGCTCGTCGTGCCCAAACGGCCGGCGACTCTTTCAGCGGCAGCCACGACACCAGCGGCGACTGAGCAACCTCTGAGGGAACTGAGGTGGCGACAAGGCAGGGAACACCAGCGGCCTGCGCCTCGACCACCGCCAGCCCGAGCCCTTCGGCCAACGAAGGGAAGACAAAGACGTCCATTGCGCCTCTGAGCAGCCTCGCGACGTCGCGGCGCGGCCCCGCGAATACGATCCGGCCTCCGATCCCTTCGGAAGCCACACGCCGCTCGATTTCGGACCGCAGCGGTCCGTCGCCGACGAAAAGAGCGTGCACGCGTGGATCCAGACGAACCATCTCCGCTACGACATCGACGAGTTGCACATGGTTCTTCTCTGACACGAACCGGCCGACGTGCCCGACGACCAGCGCGTCCGCCGGGAGCCCAAGCTCCTTCCTGATCGCGGGACCATCCACCCGCTCTGCGTACTGAGCCAGATCGAGGCCACAGTGAAGCACGCGGAACCGTCCGTCCCTTTCCCAATCGCTTCCGAAGAGGTCCTCCGCCGCCAGCCGGCTCGCCGCCAAGCCTTGCGTGGCGTTTCGCCAGATCAGCGCGCGCATCACGTTGCGGTAACATTGCCGGAAACAAGATGCTTCGCGTGGGTGGGCTCGGGCATCGGTGTGCGAATGCGCGATCCGCGCCGGGATTCCCGCCCGTCTGGCGAGCGAGAGGATGAAGCCGCTGAAGTAGTGCACGTGACTGTGGAGCACGTCATACGGACCTTCGCTCCGCACTATCCTCATGAACGCGCGCGGATAGGAGAGAGACAGCGACGGCGACGGGCAGCGCAACAACCGCGACCCGAGAGCGAGGACTTCGTCGTCGTAGGCGCACTTCTCCGCCGCGTGGACGAGAAAGTCGATCCGGAACTGCTCGCGGTCGATCTTTCGCAAGACGTGCATGAGCCACGTCTCCGCCCCTCCGAGTTCCATGCCACCGAGAACCTGCAGGATGCGGACCGGACGGGTCATCGGCTCCTGGCCTCCGGGAGTCGTCGAGCGACCACGATGGCACTTCCGATCAGCTGTACGATGGCAGAGGCGATCATGGCGCGCGCGGCGCCGAGCACTCCGGCGCGTGGGACGTCGAGGGATGCCCAAATTGCCGTGATCGCGCACGTCGGCACAAAGAGCGGCACCTGGACGCGGAACGCGCGCAAAGCGGTCATCGCGTAACCGAGGAACGAGGCGACAAATCCGAACGCCGCTCCAATCATTAGCGCGACGAGCGCCGTTTGGTGCGCGGCGTATTCGGCCGTAAACAGCAGTGCGACAACATCGCGGCCGATGAAGATCGCCGCGAGCACTCCTGCCACTCCGATTGCCGTCCCCGTCGCGAGCAATTTCCAGAGGAGGGCGACGAACCCGGCGCGGTCGCTCTCGACTGCCAGGCGCGCCAGTCGCGGACTCGCCGACTGACCCAGCGCGTTCACGACTACCAATCCTGCAGTCACGGTCGAAGCGAGCGCCGCGAAGATGCCGAGCTCGCGCTCGCCTCGGCTGGCCTGCAGGAAATAGCGCGGGATGTTGAAATTGAGCGAAACGAGCAACAACACGATTCCGAGCGGGAGTCCGGTCATGACGACCCGGCGCCGATCTCGCGCGCGCTCGTTCCGGGTGCGCAGGTCCGGTGCGCGTGAACGATCCATCGCGCGGCCAGGAAGGTCTTGCAGGACCAGGACCGCGGTCCACGCGATGATGATTCCGAGCACGCCCCAGGCGGCGGTACGACCCAGCCAGACGCCGGCGGCGAGCAACGCAAGCGCGAACATGCCGCGCATCGCCAGCGAGTGGGCAATGCGATCCATCCGCTCGCGTTGTTGGAAAAGTCCGTAGAGCACGTCGGAGAGGGATTCCACCGATTTGGCGACTGCCATTCCGACGAGCACGATCCTGCCGGCGTACGGGAATCGCCCCAGGACCGCGATGGCCAGGGTGGCGCAGCAGCCAAGCGCACTTCCCGCGATTCGCACCGCAAGGTAGTCGGAAAAGCGAACCGCCCCCCTGGCGTCGGTTGCCTGGATGGCGCGCAGTTGTAAACCCGAGAGTATGAAGATGGGCCCTGCCACCGCGAGCCCGAGCGCGAAGTGGCCCACCTCCTCGGGCGAGGTGAGCTTGGCCAGCACCGAGAGCATGGCCCACTGGCAAGCGGCATAAAGAACGGTGCCCGCAAGCGTCCAGCCGAAGTTCACTCGCAGCGACAGCGCCGGAAGGGCTGCGCTCGCCACCATCCGGTCGTTCATTGCTATCCGCTCACCCGCCCCTTCTTCGGTCGGTAATCGTATTGATAATGGTAGCCGTATCCAGTGGCGCCAGCCTCGGCGGTGACGTCGTTCAGAACAAGGCCGGCGGGCCGCACGCCGACATGCGCGAGGCGCTTCAGCGCGACCAGGATCTCGCGCAGCGGATGCTGTCCCGCGCGCAGGACGAGCAGCGTCACCCCCGAGAGCCGCGCGATGACGGCGGCGTCGGTGACGGCCAGGATCGGCGGCGTGTCAACGACCAGCAGGTCGTACGCGCTGCCGGCGCGCTCGAGGACCTCGCGAAACCGAGAGCTCATCAGGAGCTCCGACGGATTCGGTGGGATCAGACCACCAGTGAGGAGATGGAGCTTCTCGGAAATGTAGCGAACGGCCGGACCCAGGGCGATCGACCCGACGATCAGGTCAGAAAGGCCGGGCGCCCGCGTGACGCCGAACGCGCTGTGCAGAGAGCCGTTGCGCATGTCGGCGTCGATCAAGAGGACCTTTCGGCCGGAGGCGGCCACGACCTCCGCCAGGTTGGTCGCGACGAAAGATTTCCCAATCCCGGGCCCCGGTCCAGCGAAGGTGACCACTCGATTTGAGGCATCGATGAGAGCGAATTGCAGACTGGTCCGCAGGCTGCGCAGGCTTTCCACGGCGAGATCGGTCGGGTCACACCGGGTGAGCGTCGTTGGCGCACCAGGCAAACGACCCCGGCCGATCCGTTCCTGCAAATCGCTGTGCGGCACGCTCACGTACACCGCGACTCCGGTGGCAGCCTCGAGCAGGTCCGGATCTTGGACGCCGCGACTGAGCGCGCGCCGGACGAAGGCGGTGACGAGGCCACCGGCGAACCCGAGTAATAGTGAGAAGATCAAAACCGATCCGAGACGCGGCCGCACCGGCATCTGCGGCACCAGCGCCTGATCGAGGATCCGGACGTTGCCGATGGTGCCGGATCTCACGACGCGCAGCTCCTGCGCCTTGTTGAGCAGGAGCGTGTAGAGCTCACTCGACACTTTGACTTCGCGCAACAGCCGCAGCGAATTGAGCTCCGATTCGGGTAGAGCCTTGAGCCGCGCGTTGAGCGAGGACCGCTGCGATTGCAACTCGTACAGCTTCTGCTCGACCGTGGCGAGGAACGGATGGTTCGAGGTGAACTTCTGCCCCAGCTCGGCCCGCTGGATCTGCAGCTCGGCTGCCATCTTCTCGATCTCGACGGATCGGTCGATGGCGGCCTTGGTCTCGAGCGAAACGTCGACCGTGCGGTGCTTGGCACGGAACTCGTTCAATGCCGCTTCTGATGTGTCGAGGCGCGATTTGACTTCCGGAAGCTGCGAGGTGACGAACTGTAGCGTCTTTTCAGCTTCCTCGGATTTTCGCTCGATGTTCTGGCGGACGTATGCATTGGCGAGCGCATCGAGCGTTTTCACCAGGCGCAGGCGGTCCGGGCCGAACAACTCCACGCGGATGATGCCCGTCTTCTTTCCGCGCTGAGTGATGACCAGATCCTTCTGCAGCTGCTCGATCGCATCCTGCTCCGATTGTTTCACCAGCACGAACTGCGTGCCGGGGCGAGCGCGCAACTCCGAGACGAAGATCGTCGCAGGCAGGGACCGCGACTCGGCC
Organism: Deltaproteobacteria bacterium; assembly: GCA_005879505.1. Classification (GTDB taxonomy): domain Bacteria; phylum Myxococcota; class Myxococcia; order Myxococcales; family 40CM-4-68-19; genus 40CM-4-68-19. Next base: position 10,825 of record VBKQ01000002.1, on the reverse strand, counting down.
GGTTTTCCCACCTCTCCTTCGAGCAGCAGTTCACCGTTGGACCTCAGGAGAGCATACCGCTGATTGCCAGCCGCAGTGAGGATGAGGTCCCGTCGTTCGAGCGCCTCCGGGATCGCGAGGCGATCGACGCCGAGGCGCTCTCCACCCCAGGCGAAGTAGGGAAGCCAACGCGGCGCACGCGCGACGTCCGACCCGCGATGAGCACGAGCGATTGCCTCGCCTATCAGCGGAAAATGACGTGGAGCAACCGACAGGTCGAGCGAGAGCTTGCGCACGACCTCGCCCACCAGTGACCGGGACCGCAGGATCTCGATCTCGGCATCGGCGGCGTTGTCGCTCGGCATCAGCGCGTTGAGGTCCTCCAACCCGGCGATGCCCTTCTTCTTCTCCTCGACCTGGATCAGCGTGTCGGAGCGGTAAATGGGCGTTGCAATCTTTGCATAGAGCAATCCCGCTACGACGACCGCTGCGGTAATGGACAGAATGAGGCGGCGAGCAGCAATCAGAAAGGTAAGCAGCTCCGGAAGATTCGCGCCTTGGCCGCCCTCGACGACCCGCGGCGGCGGTGAGGTGGGACCAGTCGACTCTGCAAGCATCGCCAGCCTCTTCGGTTCAGCGGTAGCGGACGATTGTGTAGGTCTGCCAGATGCCCTGCACCGCCGGCAGGATCTGCGAAATGACGCGGCTGAACCGCGCAAGATCGTAAGTCGATACGAACACCACGTCGCGGGGCTGGAGCTGGAACTGCGTCGCGAGGAGGAGCGCGTCGGGGCTTGAAGCGTCGAGCAGATAAATCTCCGGCGATTCGTAGCGGCCGCGGAACACGAAGATCCGCGCCGGATTCGCGATCCCCGGCTCCAGGCCTTCCGAGTCGCCGATCGCGTCGGCGAGGGTCATGCGGCCCTTGGTCATGAACTTCGACGATGGCTTCTTCACCTCGCCGAGGACGAAGATCTTGTTGAGGCTGCGGTCGGGAACGTGGACGATGTCGCCATCTCGCAGGATCCAGTTCTGGGACATGTCTCCACGCTCGTAGAGGGCGAGTAGGTCGAGCTGGTGGATTTCGTTCCCCCGGCTCAACGTCACGTGCGCGGGATCCGCCTCGGGCGTCAACCCGCGGGCGAGCGCGATGGCATCCTGCACGCGCAACGGCACGTCGGTGATTGGCACAGAGGAGGGCTGCACGACCTCGCCCGCGATCTGCGCCCGCTTTCCGCGGTATGCGGCGACGAGCACCTGGAGCTGGGGATCGCGGACGAACTGCGCGAGCCGCCCCGTCAGCAGTTCGCGCACCTCGGCGAGCGTCCGTCCCGCCACAGACACCGCGCCAACGTGCGGGAAGAAGATGTTGCCGTCCGACGAGACGCGATAGCCCGTGGTCTCGGGGGACCGGAACTCGCCCGCCGGGATGGTGAGCTCGGGATGCTCCCACACGATCACGGAGAGAACGTCGTGCGGCGAGATGCGGTACTCGTATTCCCCGGGCTGCATCTCGATGGCCTTCCTGGGCGGCGGCTGCGCCTCGAGGCGACTGCGCTCCTGCGCGGCGAGCAGCTGCGGTGTGATTGCCTTGATCTCGAAACGCGACGGGTCCGAGCTTTTCCCGGCGCGGTCCTTGAGCGCGCCTTCGTTCATGCGCATCCCCGGCGCCAGAAAGCATCCCGAGCAGAGCAGTGCCACCGGTGCAATGGTGCGAGTCATTCGACCCTCCACACTGCGCGTGCGACTTCGGTGATTCCTCGCTCGATCAGCGCGAGCGACATCTCGAAAGCGGCGCGGCCCTTGCGGTAGGGATCGGGCACGTCGAAGCCGCCGAATCGCCCGACCCGGTGAACACGACCGCGAGCCACCGGAAGGATCCGCTCCACATCGCGCTGCTGGCGTTGCTCCATCACCAGGATGAGGTCGAATGCGCTCACGAGTGTCGGCGTGAGCTGGCGGGCTCGGTGGCCGGTGAGGTCGAGGTTCCGTTCACCCAGCAATGCGATGGCCAGGGGGTCGGCAGGCTCGCCTACCAGCGCCGCCAGGCCGGCGGATTCCACGCGTGGCCCCGGTCCGCACCGGGACAGCCGCTGCGCAAGAAGCGCCGCCGCCATCGGACTCCGGCAGATGTTGCCGGTGCAGACGACGAGAGCGCTGAACGACGTGTCCAAACGCCCCCGGGGGCTCTGTTGGAGCCCGGCCTCGATCACGTCGATCACCGGGTAACGGTCCGCATCCGTCCTGCGCTCTGCAACTGGGCGAGCGCAGGTACGGAGGCTGGGTGACGCTGCGCCCACAGCGGCTGGCGGGCGTCTCTGACCGGGTTCTTGGTTCCCTCGTACACGGCGAATAGCGCGCTGCGTCAAGATCGGGAGGGCGCGCTACTAGTCCCCACCTGCGCTGGGCATTCCCTCAGAGCCAAGGACGCGAGCTCATCCATGCCTTGGCGGAGCCCCACCGAGGGAACCCAGCCGCAGTCATCGCGGAACCGCCCGATATCGAGGCCGGACCGACTCGGAGCTCCATCCACTTGCTCGACCCGTACCTCGGTCGCGTTCCTGCCCAGCCGTCTGGCCGCCTCGACCGCGCATTGGGCAATCTCGAGGAGGCTGGCGGGCGCACCGCCTCCGACGTTGTAGACCGGAAACAATGGTTTCCGCTCAACTGCTGCAAGGCGGACAAGGGCGGCAATCGCATCGCGAATGTGGAGCAGGTCGAGGACCTGATCCCTGCCCCGGATCACGATCGGCTGACCGCTGACGCTCTGTGCCGCGAACGAATGAGGCACTTCAGTCCACCGAAGCCCATCCGCCGCTCCGTAGAGCCGGCCCAGCCGGACGCAGGTCACCCAGCTCGACGGGGATGCCTCCTTGAGCAAAGCGGTCAACTCCTCCCCAGCCAGTTTGGCCGTAGCGTACGGTGTTTCCGGAGCCGGAGGGAGGCACTCCCCCCAAGGGGTCGGATGGGAAAAGCCATAAACGGCCTCACTGGAGACGAAGACGAAACCCGGCAGGTACGCACGGATGGCGGCGGAGATGAGCCGCCGGGTGAAAGCGAGACTGTCAGCCAGCTCCCCCACGGCTCCGGACCGAGCGAAGGCGATGTCGTACACGAGGTCCGCTTCCGCGACGGCGTCGACCAGCGCACCCGGATCGCTCGCCAGAGCGATCTGCAACCTCTCCGAAGGAGTCCAGAGCTTTTGCGCACGCGCCACATCGCGCACGAGCGCAGTGACCTGCGGAACCGCCACATCCCCGAGCAGTGCACGCACGAGGTGCCGGCCGAGCCAACCGCTGGCTCCCGTGACGACGACCGCGAGGCGCTTGCGCTGCGCCCTTGGTCCGGGCGGCCTCGGCAAATCCTGCGGCACCGCGGAGACGTCAACGACGCGGTCGACGACCTGGCGCATCCCCACCCGGCGTCGGTTCGCCTTGAGGCTCCGTCGGCGCGCCGTCGGCACGTCGAAGAGGTCTTCCAGCACCGCCTGTACTTCGTTGAACCCGATCATGGCGCGAAGCGCCGTGATCCCCGTGAACCGGCCGTTCATCTCGAAGAAGCGGGGACCCGATTCCGTCACTCGACCCTGAAAATTGACGGGGCCCCACAACCCCCGCGCCAACAGGTGATCGATGGCCGGACGGAGCGCGGTCCAGAGCGGCTCGTCGTCGGTCGGAATCACTTCGACAGGGATCCCCTGCTTGAGCCGGTTTCGCGTTGCCATCCGGCCGAGGAGCCTACCGTTTTTCGCGAAAACGAGCTGGAGCGAGACCTCGCCAGCCTGCAGCAACTCTCCGCGTGCAATGGCGTCACGGATGGCGGCGGCCGCGGGATCTTGCGGGGGTGGTAAAATGAAAGGCTGCACGATATCCGTGTTGACCAGCGAGGTGAGGTCGTCGGGATTGGATACCACCGTGATGCTGGCGGATCCTGATCCGTGGGCGGGCTTGGCGAGAAGCGGAAGCGCAAGCTGTCCGGTTTTGTGAAGGGCTGCGGCCTCCGCCGCTGTCCACGCGGGAACGATCGCCGGGCACACCGGATTGAGCTCCCGGCTCCAGGCGAGCTTGTCGCGGCAGAGCCTGACAAACTCCGGTCCGCCGACCAGCGGGGTGGTTCCGAGCGCGCGGAACCGCCCGGCGTGAATGGCCAGAATCGCGAGATCCGCGTCGAGTCCAGGGATCAACACCTCGATTCCGCACGCCGCGCAGAGGCGCAGCATGTGCTCGATGTAATGCGGCTCCGTAATCGCGGGTACGACGTGACTTTCGTCGCAATCGAATGCGTCGAACGCGAGCGCGTTGGAATCGAAGCCTACGAGGTATAGCGGCAACGATGCCATCCTGCAGGACTGCACGATCGCGTGGGCAATACCGCTGCCTACAGCCGTGATTCCGACGCGGATTGTCAAGCCGGTATCCCCGGCCTTGGCGGCATGATCGTAATATGTGGCCGCGAGGCCGCGGATGCCGTGGCCGTTGCCAACACGCAAGCTTTGCCACCACGCTCGCACGGCGCCGCCGAGCGGTCGAGCGAAGTGCCCGTCCCCGCATGAGAAGGGGTCTTCGAGTCCACACCAGGATCAAGCCCTGTTCGGTGTAAGTGCGCTGCCGGGAAACAGGGCTCTGGTCTCTCTGAAGTGCAGGGCTTTGTCCGAGCCAAATCAAGGATCGCGATTGTCGGCAATCGGCGTGGCGGCTGACGAGAAGACGTCAGGAGCAGCGCGAACACGGGACGGAGGGCGGTACTGGCGCCAGGACCCGCGGCGCGGTCGAGGTCGCCGCGAGCTCGCCGCGCGAGTTGGCAGAACGCCCCTCATCTGTTCCATGGTCTCCGCAGAGGGAAAACAACCATCCGAGCGGACAGGCGGCTGATTCTAGAGGCTGAATTCCCGTAGCAGTGTCCTCCAGGAGACGGTCTGATGTGTCGGCGACGACGCACGCCAATCGATGATTCGCGAGGAAGTCAGGGCCGTTCTGATGCACACCGCTTTTGACGGCACTTTACGCTGGTCGCCGGGATTCGTCCTGGTCGGGGGAGAGATAGGGGAGAGAAGGGTGCGGCTCAGTAAACGCGAATGGGGCAAGTGGGCCCGTTGGATGATGAACGTGAAGCGCGACCTTCAGTCCGCCGTCAACGACCGCGCCATTTTCCAGACTTTCAGCGATGTCGTGCGACAGAATGGGGAGTGGATCGACGCGCACAGCGGCGGCGCGAACGGGCTCGCTTGCGAGCGTAGCGCTTGGGCGTGTTGAGGGAATTAGCGGCGACAGGAGAGGCTAATACAGCTCCGTACATTCCCGGCGAGTACCTGCAGCATGATCTGCCGGCGTCGGACGTGGCTGCCTGCTGGGACAACTCAGCCCGCGGATTCACGATGGCGACGCTGCTCGGCATGGAACGAGAACGCCTCCAGGCTGACTCATGGTATGTGCCCGCGTGGTCGGACCCGTTCGAGAAGTTGAAGGCGCTCGCGAACACGCCCGGGCGGATGGGCGGCTTTGGCGCGTCCTTCTCGCGAAACGGTCACATTCGAGAAACGCGGTCCGAGCGATCGGCGAGCTGCAGCGTGACGAGCGGGAGGTGCCCTTTCGGGGGAAGGACAGATAAGGCCGGTTCCGTCGCCTTCCGGAGGGAGCTGCGGCCTCTTTCGCAGCATCCCGACTCTGTCGGCAGTCCCCACCCACTCTGGAAATCCTACCGGGCGCCCGCTCCAGGTGAGGTCGGAAACGAAGTCCATCGACCACCGCTCGCTGGGGCGGCTCGGCCCCGGGATCACGGTCCTCGCGATCGCCATCCGCTTGCGCTGCCCCTGCTAGCGAGGCCCGCCCAAGCCCATCGACCAGATGCCCTGGGAGTGCGTCGCGGCGTACATCACGTTGGGGCAGTCGTTCTTCTTGTCCGCCCCGAGACAGGTCGGGACGCGCGCCGATGGCTCGATCTCGAGATGCATGATCTCGAACCGCGGCATGCCTTTCGTCACTCTCCAACCCTTCATGCCGTCCGACTTGCCTTCGAGAACGCCGAAATCAGTGGAGACGTAGAGGGTGCCCTTCTGGTCGTCGCGAACGACGTCGGAGACCGGGAGGTCCCCATCGTTCGTCGGCGTCGGGAACGCAGATGTGCCGCTCTCCACGTTGAGGTTCGTGAACGTGCCGGACTCGGTGACGCTGAAGACGTGACCAGGCGTCGTCGGCGTCGCTGCGTTGTAGCCGGAGTAGGTCACCCACGCATGGCCCGGGTCGCCCAGGTCCGGGTAGATCGAGCTCGGGAAACGCGTTGGCGAGCTCGGATTGTCGACTCGATGCCAGAGGACCGCCGCGGGAATCGGCGCGTCGGCGTTGTGGGTGACGAAGATGCGGCCGGCGGACGTCGCCGCCCAAAGAGTCCCGTGGTCCACCTTGTTGCGCGCCAGCCACGACATCGATCCGCCGGTGCGATCGGGGCCGTACACGGTGCCGGTCAGGTCGCCCAGCTGGTTGGCGCCCTGGGGGCCGCCGAGCGGTTGGTAGTCGCCGCAGTTGGGGTCGGCGCCCACCGGAGAAGATCGGGTGTGCACCGGCGGGCGGATTCGGATCCGCGGCCTGCGGCCAGTAGAACGAGAAGAACTCGCCGCTGTTCACGAGCGGCGCCGACGTGATCACCCACTTCGTCGGCTCCCCGTCGCGGAAATTCGAGTCGCTGAAGCCGGAGGTGAACTCGTTGAAGCGCCACGTCGGCTCCGTTGCGTCGAAACCCGCGTTCCCGCCGTCGCCGTAGATGATCTGCGGCAGCGTGCTCGTGGCGCAGTTCGCGGCGGTCCAGGTGCCGTTGTCCTGTGTGCCGCCCTGCACGTCACAGGGTCGCCCCGGGTTGATGGCCACGTTGATGAACTGGAGCGTCTGCCCGATCCCCTTGCTGATGTGGGTGATCTGGTTGGGGATCCGCGACAGGAGGCGCTGGCACGCCAGCGTGCTCCCCGCTGAGAGTGTCCGCTCCGTCGTGCATTGGCTCGAGGTGTTCGCGAACGCGCCGTCCGTACGGATCACGCCTCCGTCCGAGCCTACGAAGATCTGAGTCGGGTTCGACGGGTTGATCACGATCGCGTGCTGATCCGGGTGGATCGAATTAGGCGCCCGCAGGCATGGCGAGATGCCCTGTAGCGCGCACCAGTTCGCGGGTGTGTCCTGGTTGTCGTAGGTGAGATCGGTGAACGTCCTGTTGTTGTTCGCCGCGTCGGGGTCGCCGGCCGTGGTCGAATAGAGGACGGCGCGGCCGTTGGAGCGGCCATTCCCACAGCCGACGCCCTTCGTGTTGCAGGGAAGCTCGCCGTACAGATAGGAGCCGATCACGTAGACGGTGTCCGGCATGGCGTGGGGCGTGTAGACATAAGAGTCGTACCAACACTGTCCGGTGCAGAAGTCGTCCGTGGCGAAGTACGGGCTCGAGGTCGTCCTCGACGTCAACCGCTGCCAGGTATTGAAGGTAGCCGGAAACGGGATCCCGTTGCCGGGCAGTTCCGTCGCTCCGGCCGGTTCCGACGCGAGCAGCGTCGCGGCCGGCTGGTTGGCGTTGTCGGTTCGCCAGAACTCGGCTGCGGTGGGGGAGAGGATGCCGCCCCCGTTCGCTGTCCCCTCGGTCAGGTAGATACGCGTCTTCCCGTTCTTGACCGTCAGGGCGATCATCGTCCGGTCGATCCCGCCGCCGGGGAAGCGTGGGGCAAACACCTGGCGGAAGTCGGTCGGCGACGCCGAGCCGTCGAGGCTCGGCGAGCGTCTCCAGAGGCCCGCATCGAATGCCGAGGCGTACACGGTCGCCGGGTCGAGCGGATCGAGACCGACGTTGGTCACGCCGAACGAGCTCGAGCTGTTGCCGTTCCAGACCTCGGTGAAGGTGTCGCCGCCGTCGGTCGACTCGTACAGTCCGGGGGAGTTTGCGCCCGGCTCGAGGCGAGTCGTTCCGCCGTTGCCGATCACATGCGAGAGGCCGCGAACGCCCAGGGCGGAGCCGACGAGGAGGTGGTTCGGGTTGGTCGGGTCGACGACGATCGAGCTGATGCCGCGCCCGAGGAACGAGTCCTCGCCGGGCGTGGCGCAGGCATATGTCGCGTTGCTGACGCACCTGTCGCGCAGCTTCGTCCAGCTGTCGCCGCCGTTCGTTGATTTATAGATCCCGACCCCGGCCTCGCAGCCGGAGCTGCAGCGGTTCGCCTCACCCGTCCCGAGATAGAGAGTGTTCCCGGTCGTGTCGTTCGGATCCGCGACCAGCGCTCCGACGGAGTTCTGTGCCAGGTTGCCGTTCAGCCACGTCCATGCGGGGTCCGCTGCGAGGGCGTCGTCGGTTCGCCAGACGCCCCCGCCTGAGACTCCGACCCAGAGCCGGCAGCTGCCGGGTGAGCAGGTCGGCGCGGTGACCATCGCAGTTACGCGGCTCGCGGTGGCGTTGGTCGCGCCCGAGAAGGCGAGCACGCCCGGCTGAAGCGCGACGCTCGTCGGAGCGTAGAGCTGCCAGTGGTTGTTCCCCTCGGAGGTCCCGGCCTTGGCGATCTTCTCGAACGTGGCCCGTGCGTTTGCGACGACGGCCGGGGGAATCGCCTCGGCCGGATAGGTCCGCAAGGCCGCTTTATACGCCTCCCAGCCGCCGACCGGGCCTTCGCCCGGGCTGGCCTGGGCACTTGCAGCTCCGCGGGCGTCGGGGTCTCCCAGACCGAACTTGCCGAGCCGCATGCCGCCAAACTCGCCCGTGTCATGACCAACGATGAGGGCCATCGTCGAGAAGGCCAAAACGGTGACCGCCCCGCCCAGCACGCCGTGTAGTTTTCCTCGCATGACTCTGCTCTCCCTCCTCGACCCGATCGGGTGCATTAGGAGCCCGTTACGCTGCTGCCCGCGACGATGGTCAGCGGCGGCGCCGCCAGGGCCGCGATCGCGGGCAGACCAATCGCCGGCGCACCGCCCAGTAGCCTGCCGAATGACTCCACCCAGAGCGAATACGAACCCGGGCTGACGGAATCAGGCAGAGCCGCGACGGTCACGGTTGCTGAGGGCGCACAGGTGACCACCGCGATCGACGCGACGCCGAAGTTGTTTCCATCGATGACCAGGCTGCTTCCCAGCACGTCGAAGCTTTGAATCGTCGGGTGGCTGGAAGCGTCTGGAGTTTCCCTGGACGCGGGCAATGCGAGGAGAGTGCAGCTCGAAAGTAGAATGATGTCCCAGCCATGGCCGCCGCATTGTTCGGACGAGCGCATGCTGTCCCCCCGATCTGACGGAAGAACTTTGGACGCAGCTGCATACGAATAAGCTCGTGGAACACGCAAACGCAAGGCATGCTGCGTCAATCGAAATTCGATGCCTCTGCCAAAGGGCGTAAGCCGCTGACGCGCACTTCGAGTTCACTGGCATCGGCGCTGTCGTTCGCGCGCAGGCCGAGGCACTGCAGATCCAGACCTCTTGCAGTAGATGCTCCGCTGGGCGCTACGCCCTCTTCGCGCTTCGCTTCCCCTCCGCCGAATCGACGGCTGGTTTCGGGGCGCCTCGCCGAAGCTCAGGTCATCTAGTGATCCCGCTCTTAAGTACTCGTCGCGCCCCTGTAGACGCTCGTCTCGCTCACTTCGCGCGAGCTCAGGTCCGAGTTCCAGCTGCAAAGAACGGGATTGGCAGCTGAGGGTGCCAATGCCGGGGACGGGGGTGTCGAGCTCCAAGGCCAGGCAGGCGCATGCGGAGCTGTTGAACTTGCCGGTGACATGATCGCCGCTGTCGAAGGTGAGTTCGAAGGTACCCTCGCATCACCCGCCCCTCACGCACATCAGCGTGACGGTGCCGCTGGTGGCGGTGGCGGTGTCGGCCGGGACATATCTGCAGCCGGCAACGATCACAATGTGGGTCGCGGCCGCGAAGCGCGTGGCGCCGCCTTGCACCGCGTACGTGCCGGGCTCGAGGGGCGGAGCGCGAACGTGCCGGTGAAGGTGGCCGAGCGATCGACAAGCTGGCCGCCGCAGGCGGCTGCGGGGAGGAGAAACGTTGCCGCGCGCATGCGAACCTCACTGCTGCTCGTCCTTCTCGAGGTCGCCCAGCAGGTAGGACGAGCCGACAAGGATGATAGGCCGAAAGGCGGGCCGACATCGACGGCGCGCGCGCCAAGCAGGTCGCGGCGGGGATCGGGGCCCGGGCCCCTTCGACCGGCGTCGACGTGATCGCGGTCCCGGACGTGGACGTGGTCGTGGTCATGTCGTGGGCGCCGACCCACGAGGAGTTCGTGCTGGCCTCCATCGGCGCCGGCAAGCGGCCTCCTAGGCGGCGCCACCCGATTTCCCAAACGCTGCTGCGACGCGTGCCCTCAAGATTGGCAATCCACATCGCGCTACGACGAGACGGAGATCCGACATCGGCTTGCGGCTTGCGGGGATCGACGTTCGGTGGGCTCCTCGGGGTGCAGGTGACTCGCGCCGCAGGCCCTTGCTCGGCGACGAGGGCGCGCCTCCCGATCCTCCCGCCGGGCTCCTGCCGGGATCGACGCAAACGGGTCCGCACGGGAGCGGATCGTCCGCGGTCGTCGAAGCGAGCCGGCCAACCCGGTGTCGTCGGTGCCAGAATCGTCAGTGCAGGAATCCCGGCCACGACTGCCACGTGCACGTCAGGGTGCCATCGTCGTTGCGCCGTTGCATCTCGAACGGCAATGCCTGGATCACGGTGCCATCGTAGCCGACGTTGATCTTCCCCGTGGTGCAGCTCGCGCTTGCGATGGGAAACACGGCAGTTCCGCAGCTCCTGCCCGACGGAGCGACGATCTCGATCCGCTGGGCGCACGGCGATACACCCGAATGCCCCGACAGCTCGAAGAAGGCATAGGCGCGGCCTCCGCGTGCTAT
>VBKQ01000393.1 GCA_005879505.1 Deltaproteobacteria bacterium | reverse complement strand
CGGTCAAGCGAGTGGAAGACTACGAGTCCAAGATCAAGGTGAAGCCAGACAATTCCTGGATCGTCACCGAAGGCGTCAACTATCGCGCGAACCCGTTCGACGAGATCGCTGTCGAGGAGGCGCTGCGCGTGCGGGACGCGAACGCCCCCTCCGAAGTGGTGGCCGTGAGCATCGGGAGCGGCGCCGCGCAAGCGGAGATCCGCTCGGCCCTGGCGATGGGCGCCGATCGCGGCATCCTCGTGAAGCACGACGGTTTCCTCGACAGCGACGCGGTAGCGCGCCTGTTGCAGAAGGTGGTCGCCAAAGAGAAGCCCGACCTCGTCCTCATGGGCAAGCAGGCCGTGGACGTGGACGACAACGTGACCGGCCAGCTGCTCGCCGAGTATCTCGGCTGTGGACAGGCGACCTTCGCCTCCAAGAAGGAGTCGCTCGAGTCGCCGGAGGAGAAGGCGAAGAAGCCGGGCCTGCAGCTCGGCGCGGACAAGAAGACCATGCAGGTGGCCCGCGAGGTCGACGGCGGCCTCGAAGTGCTGGAGGTCCAGCTTCCCGCCGTGATCACCGTCGACCTGCGCTTGAACGTGCCGCGCTACGCCAGCCTGCCGAACATCATGAAGGCGAAGAAGAAGCCCATCGAGGAGCTCACGCCCGCCGCGCTCGGGGTCGATGTGGCGCCGAAAGTCAAAGTCGTGCGGGTCGAGGCGCCGCCGGCGCGGGCGGCCGGCGTCAAGGTCCCGGACGTGGCGACGCTGGTGAAGAAGCTCCACGAAGACGCGAAGGTGGTCTGAACATGGCGACGATCCTCCTCATAGCGGAGCAGGCCCACGGGCACCTCAAGAAGGCGACGCTCTCGGCGCTGACGGCGGCGCAGCAGCTGGCGCAAAAGGGCGGCGGCCAGATCCAGGCCGTGGTCATCGGCGCCGGCGCCGCGCAGTCGGCGCAGGAGCTCGCCGCCTACGTTCCCACCGTGCATGCCGTGGAGGGAGGCGGCTTCGAGCACGCGCTGGCGGAGACGCACTCCGCCGCCGCCGTCGAAGCCGCGAAGAGGATCGGCGCCACGGACGTGGTGCTCGCCGCGACCGCCTATGGCAAGGACATCGCACCGCGAATCGCGGCGAAGCTTGGCGCGGGAGTGGCGTCGGACGTCCTCGCCGTGGTGAGCGCGAATCAGTTCAAGCGCGCCATGTGGGCGGGCAACGCGATCGCGACCGTCGAGGTGACCACGCCGGTCAAGGTGGTGAGCGTGCGCGCTACCGAGTTCCCCGCCGCGCAGAAGAGCGGCTCGCCCGGCGCCGTGCAGCAGCTCGGCGTCACGGCGCCGGCGCCGAAGACCAGGTTCATCGAGTTCAACGAGGTGAAGAGCGCGCGCCCCGAGCTGACCGAGGCCTCGGTCGTGGTCTCCGGCGGCCGCGGGACGAAGGGCGACTTCAAGCCCATCGAGGCGCTCGCCGACGTCCTGAACGCCGCGGTCGGCGCTTCCCGGGCGGTGGTCGACGCCGGCTGGCAGCCCAACGACCTGCAGGTCGGACAGACGGGCAAGGTGGTCGCTCCCAAGCTCTACATCGCGGCCGGCATCTCGGGCGCAATCCAGCACCTCGCGGGCATGAAGGGGAGCAAGACCATCGTCGCCATCAACAAGGATGCCGAGGCGCCGATCTTCCAGGTCGCCGACTACGGCCTGGTCGCCGATCTCTTCAAGGCGCTTCCGGAGCTCACCGAAGAGGTGAAGAAGCTGAAGTGACGGACGCCCTCAGCCGTGTAATGTGCCGGGGTGATCTCGCGATGGCTCTGGCGCGCCGGCTGGCTGCTCCTTCCTGCCGCGTGGCTGCTGCACAGGTTCGTCCACAACGAGGCGCTGGTCTTCTTCGTCGCCTGTGCCTCGCTGGTTCCCCTCGCGAAGACGATGGGCGATGCGACCGAGGCGCTCGCCGAGCGGATGGGACCCGCGGCGGGCAGCCTGCTCAACGCGACCTTCGGCAACGCGGCAGAGCTGATCCTCGGCATCTCGGCATTGCGGCACGGCCATGTGGATCTGGTGAAGGGCAGCATCACCGGATCGATTCTCGCCAACCTCCTGCTGGTCGGAGGCGGAAGCATCGTCACCGGCGGGATCCGCTTCAGCCGGCTGCGCTTCAACCGCCTGGCGGCGTCGTCGAACGTCGCTACCCTCTTCCTCGCGGTCGTCGCCATGGTGGTCCCTACCCTCCTCTCTCTCGGGTCCAACCCCCGCTTCGATCCGGCGTTGCTCTCCGAAGAGATCTGCGCGGTCCTGATGGTGATGTACGCGCTCTCGCTCTGGTTTTCCCTGCGCACGCACCGCGAGCACGTATCGTCCCCGCGTGAGGAGCCGGCGGAGACGTCCGCGGCGGCAGCGAAGCGTCGCGCGCCTGCGCACCAGCGACGGGTTGCATTCGAGCTCGGCCGCCTTCTGGGAGCGGCAGCGGCGACTGCCCTTGCCAGCGAGCTCCTGGTCGACGCGCTCGGCGGCACCGTCACGGCACTCGGACTTCCGGAGACGTTCGTCGGCGTGGTGATCGTCGCCATCGTGGGAAATGCGGCGGAGCATTCGACGGCGCTGCTCTTTGCGAATCGCGGAGACATGGACGTCGCGCTGGGGATCGCTTGGGAGTCGTCGAAGCAGATCGCGCTGCTGGTCGCCCCGCTGCTGGTGATCGCAGGTGTGATGCTCGGCGTGCCCATGGACCTCGCGTTCAGCCGATTCGAGGTGGTGGCATTGGGCATCTCGGTGATCGCGCTCGCCCTGATCGCGCTCGACGGCGAGACGCACTGGCTGGAAGGAGCGTTCCTGCTCGCGGTCTACGCCGTTCTCGGCCTGGGGTTCTTCTTCGTTGGCTGACCTCGCGCTCACGCTGATCATGGCGGTGTGGGGGAGCAGCTTCGCCATCCTCCGATCGTTGCTCGGCGCCGCGGAGGCGTCTCCTCTCCTGCTCGTCGCGGTCCGGATGGCGCTCGCCTCCGCGCTGCTCGGCGGGTTCATGGCGCTCGCTCCGGGCCGCCGTGCCCGACTGCGTGCCATCCGCGGCGAGCTGCTTCGCGACGGCATGTTCGCGGGCGGGCTGCTCGGCATCGGCTTTCTGCTGCAGACGGAGGGGCTGCAGCGGACCACGGCGTCGCGGAGCGGCTTTCTCACCGGCACGCTCGTCGTCATGGTGCCGCTGAGACCGCGCTGGGCGATGCGCTCACGCTCGCCTGCGCGGTGGTGTTCGCCGGCCAGATCGTCGCCCTCGGCCGGGCCGCGCCCAAGCACCCCGTCCTGCCGCTGGTGCTGGTGCAGCTCGCCACCACGGGCGCGCTCGCGGCGCTCGCCGGGCCCTTCGTCGAGGCGCAGCACTTCTCGGCCGCGCCGCGGCTCTGGGCGGCGCTGCTCTATCTGGCAGTGTTCGCGACGCTCCTGGCGTTCGGGATCCAGACCTGGGCGCAAAAGGTCCTCCCTCCGGTGCGCGTCGCGCTGATCTCCGCGCTGGAGTCGGTGTTCGCCGCTCTCTGGGCGGCCGTGCTCATCGGCGAACGTCTTACGCTCCACGAGCTGGCCGGCGGCGCGCTGATCGTGCTCGGCGTCGCTGTCGGTGAGGCCGGAGCAATGCTGCGGGCCCGGGCGCGCACCCGATTGGAACGCATCTCATGAGGCACAGGGTCGACCCTCCCGAAGTGGAGCGCGCCGCCAACGGGCTCCGCGTCCGGGGGCACGCCCTCTACCTCGAGCCGAGAGGACGGCCCCCGCTCGGGTTTCTCGCCCACGCGCGCGGCGCGCCTCCGGTCCTGCCGGAGCGGATGGTGGTCACCGGTCCAACCTCCAAGCTGCTCGAGGCAGCCTTGCCCCGTGCGCTGCGCAGGACGGCCACGCTTCCGGCTGCGTACGGCCAGACGTTCGCGCTCGGCTCGCTGCGTCTCACCCTTCACCCCGCCGGCCACGTGCTGGGCAGCGCCCAGGTCCGCTGCGAGGCCGAAGGCCTCGACCTCGTGTATGCGGGGGACATCGGCGGCTCGGGAGCGCGCGCCTCGCTCACCGCAGAGGGATTGGAGCAGCTCACCTGCGCGACGCTGGCCATCCGCGCGGTGTACGGGCACCCCCGATACGTTTTTCCACCCAGGGCGCTGCTGCTCGAGCGGGTTCAGGCCTTCGTCGAGCGCACGCTCCGCGATGCGAAGACGCCGGTGATCGTCGCAGCCGCGCTCGGCGAAGCGCAGGAGGTCGTGCGTCTGCTCGGAGGCCGCCGGATCCTGCGGCTCCACCATACGGCCTTCCGCGCCTGCGAGGTGTACGCCGCGCAGGGGTGTGAGCTGAAGGGGTTCGTGCGCCTCGATGACGAGGGAGACGTGGTCGTCGTGCCGCCCACCGTCCGCCTGGCGCGATTGAAGTTGCGCGCCCCCCGGATCTGCGTGCTCTCGGGCAGGGCTCTCGACGGAATCGCCGGGGCGGACGAGGCGCTGCCGCTCGCCGATCATGCCGGATATGACGAGCTCATCGGCTACATCCGGGCTTCGGGCGCAAGGCGAGTGCTCACCATCGGCGGCCATGCGGAAGATCTGGCGCAATCGGTGCGGGCGCTCGGGATCGAGGCATTGGCGATCCGCGAGCAGCACCAGCTTGCCCTGCCGGGCTTGTCCTAGCCGCGGATGCCGTAGCGTCCGTCGCGCTCGAACGCGCGCCCCTCGCGCACGAGCTTTTCCAGATGGGCGAGCAGGCTTCGTTCCGCGAGCGGATACAGATCCGGCTTCACGTCGGGGTACGCCGCGGGAACCAGCTCCGCAGGCGTCGCCGGAGCTGCGGCCTTTTTCAGCGAGCCGATCACCAACTCTTCGCGCTTCAGCCGGTGCTCGCGATACTCCTCGAGCTTCGCCACCCCTCCGGGCACGACCGGGCCGTGGGCCGGATAGATGCAGCCTGGCTTCGTCGCCAGCAGGCGATCGAGGGAGGCGAGATAGTCCTTCATGTCCCCTTCCGGCGGGTCGATGACGACGGTCCCCACTCCCGCCACCAGATCGCCGGCGACGATCGCGCCGCTGCCTTCCTCGCGCAGGCAGAGATGGCCGCGGGTGTGCCCGGGCAGGTGGAGCGCGCGCCATCCACGTGGCCCGACATCGAACCGCGCCCCGTCCTCGACGATGCGGTCGACCGCGAAGTCGAGCATTGCGGCCGTCTCGCGGGTGGCCGCGATCGGCAGCCCGAGAACGCGCGCGCCGCCGGTATGGTCGTGGTGGTGGTGCGTGAGCAGCACGCCGACTGCCCTGCGCCCTTCTTCCGCGAGCTTGTCGAGCGTCTGGCGCAGGATCGCCTGCTCCTCCGGCCAGGGCGATCCCGGGTCCACCACCCACAGCTCGTCGTCGCCGAGGAGCAGGCAATTGGTGTGCGTCGCCGGCGGCAGCGTGGGCGTCCGGAGCGGCACCATGATCAGCCCGCGCTGGAACTCGATCCGCTCCACGACGTGCTCGCGGATCGGCAGCTTCCAGGGCGCTTTCTCCGGAGCGGTCAAGAGGGGCAGCGCGTCGCGCTGATGTCCGCGCGCCCACTCGAGCGCCTTGAGGGTGTGCCAGGCCGGCGGATGCAGCAGCGCGGAGCCCGCCTCCCAGCGGCGCAGCGCCGCGGCGGGATCGATCCACTCGCCGTCGGCGAGCTCGCCCGGCCAGATCTCGGCCACTTCGCCCGGGGGCAAGTCGACCATATAGAACCGCGCGTCGAAGCGGATCGGCATCGCCGGCGGCGTCACCCAGCGGCCGGCGGGCGCATACCAGCGCGCATCGACGCGCAGGCGATGGCGGGCAAGGAAGTCGCCGAACGAGGCTGCCTTCTCGCCGGGCTCGGGTCGACGCAGCAGCGCCGTGCGCATCTGCTTGCGCTCCGCGGCGGGAACGGCGGCGGCGCCCGGCACCGCCAGCACCCCGGTCTCCTCGAACAGCTCGCGGGCCGCGGCGACGACGCAAGGGGCTTCCGCTGCGCCGAGCGCCTCGCCGCCGTCCACCGGCACCCCGGAATCCTGCACGTCCACGCGGCCGCCCGGAAACGCGTAGAAACCCCCCGCGAACCTGAGCTCGTCACCGCGACGCACCCAGAGCACCGCGCCGTCGTCGCGGACCAGGATCACGGAGGCTGCGGGCTTGACGCTGACCGGTCTGTTCACTCCCACCTCTTCCCTTGCGCGAATCGGCATGATCCCTTAGACCGGGGGCCGATGTTCTACCTCGCGCCGCACCCGAAGCTCGACCGGCCTCGCCGCGGCAGTCCGCTGATGTTCACCGTCCCCTGGGTCGAGAAGTATCTGTCTCGCGTGCGTCCTTGGCACGTGATTGCGATCTGGGCGCCGGTCGCGCTGTACATGCTCTACCTGGGTTCGTCCCGGATGGGCCCCCTGGCAGTGGCCGGCTGCGTGGCCGCCGGCGTGTTCTCCTGGACGTTCCTCGAATATCTGCTGCACCGCTGGGTCTTCCACTTCCAGCCTTCCTCGCGCTCCGAGCTGCAGCGGGACGCGTCCTTCCTCATCCACGGCATCCACCACGACTATCCTTGGGATCGCGATCGGCTGGTGATGCCGCCGACGGTCACCGCGGTGATCGCGATCGCCGTCTGGGTCGCGTTCCGCTGGATGGGCGGGCTCGAGTACGCCTGGTTCGCCGGGATGGTCGCCGGATACCTCTGGTACGATCTCACGCACTACTACCTGCACCACGCCGCGCCCACGACGGCCGGGGGAAAGTGGCTGCGCAGATACCACCTGGTGCACCACTTCCAGACGCCCGACCGTCGCTACGGGATCACCACCCCGCTCTGGGATCTGGTGTTCGGGACGTATCCGCGCGACCGCTATCAAGGTCTGCCGGACGACGAGGCGCGGCTCGAGGCGGGTGCTTAGGCGCTCCCGGCCACGGGGATGGGTTTGCGCCTGTGTTTTCATGTGCAGTTTTGCTTGCGCGCCGGTCATGCAAGAGGCGCGTCTGGAGCGCGATTCGCGGCCCACGGAGCGCGAGATGGAGTCGAGCGAGCGCGCCGCCTCGTGCCCGGCCCGCGCCGGTCTTTTGCTGCTGCCCGGGCTCCAGCAGATGTGCCGGGGGCGCAGGTCGGAGGGAATGGTCCTCGCCTCGCTTTCGGTCGCGGAGCTGGGGGCAGCCGTGACCGGAGGTGCGACGAACGGTTTCAGCACGTCCGCCGCCGGCGTGCCCGCGATCGCGCTCGGCGATCTGCTGACCCTCTCGGTGATGGACACGGCGCTCGAGACGCAGCGGGCGGCGCGGCTGCGGTACGTGCCGCAGGAATCGCTCGCCGAGCTTTTTCGCGCCCCTTTCTCCGCGGAGGTGATGTCGCGGCCGGCCGTCTGGGGCGGAATCATCGGCGCGCTCGCCGCCGGCCTGTTGGTCTCGCGCATCGTCGGAGGACCGATCGACACGCAGAACTTCGGCAAGCGCCCGGTGCTGTTCGGCAGAGAGATGAACAGCGCGGTCGGATATCCGCTCGCGGCGGCGATCGGTGCGGGCGTGTTCGAGCACGTCGCCATCGCCGAAGAGACGGCCTTCCGCGGCCTGCTGCAGTCGGGATGGACGCGGAGGAGCGGCGAAGAGCGGGGATGGATCTACGGCTCGCTCGCTTTCGGGCTGGTGCACGCGAGCAACATCTTCTTCCTGCCGAGCGACCAGCGGCTGACGTATCTCGCGGTCGGGGTGCCGTTCATCACGCTGCTCGGGAGCTATCTGGGGCTCGCCTATCGCTGGAGCGACTTCAGCCTCGCCCCGCCGGTCGCCATCCATTTCTGGTACGACTTTCTCATCGAGGCAGCGGGGTTCGTCGCCAACCCCAAGGACTCGCCGCTC
>VBKQ01000001.1 GCA_005879505.1 Deltaproteobacteria bacterium | reverse complement strand
GAAGGGCAGGCTGATCGGCGTGGTCCGCGCGGCGCTGCTCGCCTCCGCCATCGATTCCGTCTCGGAGTTGCGGCTCGGGCCTGGCGATCCCCATCGCATCTTCCTCACGAACGCGGATGGAAGGCTCATCACCCGTCTCTCCCCAGACGATCGCCTGACGCTGATGGGAGACGACCTGCGCATCTCGCCGGCGCGGCTCCCCGCCGCCATCGCCCTCGCGCTCCGCGGCCCGCTGCTCGACCAGGAGCAGGGGGTGGAGCGGAAGGGGGAGCTGACCGTCGACGGCGAGCGCTGGTTGGCTACGTTCCGCGCGCTCGCCGGATCCCAAGACTGGTTCGTCGGGGTGGTCGTGCCGGAGTCCGCGTACACCCGGGAGCTGCACGCGCTGCGCTGGCGGCTCCTGGTAGCGTGCGCGGTGATCACGGCGCTGGTGCTGCTCGGCGGCGCCGCGGTGCTGATCGCGCTGCGCCGAGGCCTCGGCCAGATCGGGGGTGGAGCGGCGCGGATGCGCATATTGGACTTCGCGCCTTCCTCGACGGAAACGGCGTTCCGCGACGTCCAGGATGTCTTGTCGGGCCTGGAGCAGGCGAAGACCGCGCTGCGCGGAATGGGCAAATACGCGCCGCTCGATCTGGTGCGCGAGCTGTACGCGCAAAACCGGGAGCCGGCCCTCGGCGGCGAGCTGCGGGAGCTCTCGATCCTCTTCAGCGACCTGGAGGGGTTCACCTCGCTTTCGGAGCGGCTGGGCCCGGACGAACTGGCCCAGGTCCTCGGCTTGTACCTGGAGGCGATGACGGCCGCGATCCGGTCCTGCGGCGGCACCATCGACAAGTTCATCGGAGACGCGGTGATGGCGCTCTGGAACGCGCCCTCCCTGCGCCCCGATCACGCACGGCTTGCTTGCTCCGCGATCCTCGCCTGCCGGTCGGCCACGGCGCGCCTTTACGCGTCGTCCGCATGGAAGGACCTCCCGCCCTTGCGGACGCGGTTCGGCGTCCACCGCGATGTCGTGATGGTGGGCCACTTCGGCGCGCCCGAGCGATTCAGCTACACGGCGCTCGGCGACGGCGTGAACCTCGCGTCGCGTCTGGAGGGCCTGTGCAAACAGTACGAGGTGGACGCGATCGTCAGCCAGCCGGTCGTCGACGCCGCTCAGGGAGAGTTCTTGTTCCGGCGCCTGGACTGCGTCGCGGTCAAGGGCAGGACCGCGGGCGTCTGGGTCCATGAGCTTCTCGGCGCACCGGGCGACGAGATCGGAAACCTCCGGGCAGCGCGGGCGTACGAAGCGGCGCTCGACGCGTACACCACCCGCGATTTCGCCGCCTCGATCGCGGTGCTCGCGCAGCACCCCGACGACGGACCTTCGCGTGTGCTGCTGGCGCGGTGCCGGGAGCTGCTCGAACGGCCGCCTCCGCCACACTGGAACGGAGTACACGTCGCGGTTGCCAAGTAACGCGAGCCTGCTCGCCTCAAGCTCCGTTGCCGGCGGCGATCCAGCCTTCCGCAAGCCAGCTCTGCAGCGCCTCGGTGGCGCGTTGCGGATCGTCCAGGGCCGCGCACACGTCGGCGAGCGAAGCGCCGGCGAGGGCAAGCCGCACTGCGCGCGCTTCGTCCGGATTGACGGCGACGTGGAACACGTCGAAACCGGAGCGCCAGACGACCCACTGCGTCGGCAGCTGCGCCGCCTTCGCGGCCGTTTCGTCCCAGAGCGGTCCGATGTCGTGCTCGAGCTCGAGCAGCCGCAGCGCCGGGATCAGGCGCACGCGGTAGTGCATGAATTCAACCGGATCCTGCGCCAGCGTGGCGAATTCCTCGGGAGTCAGGGATTCGGCGGGAGGTGATTCGAAGACTTCGCCGCGCGCCCATTCCAGTCGGGCCAGGTCGCGCAGATCCGGGCGATCCAGGAAAGCCGCGAGCTTGCGGCCGAGCTGTCCCAGGTCCGGATGTTCCGAGGGATGCTCGCGCACGTACCGCGCCGCCGCTTCGAAGAAGGCTTCGTCGCCGAGCGCGGCAACCACTTTGGGAAACATCTCGCGCAGCGCGTCGACCTGCCGGTGAAGGAACATGCGCGCATAGATCGCGACCCGTTCCTCCGCGGGCAGGTCCGCCGATCCGACGAAGACGCCCAGCGGACGCTCGCGACCCTGCAGCAGCTCCCAGAAGAGCTCCTGGGTCTCGGCGAGATTCATCCGAGGACCTCCGTCTCGATCTCGCGGGCGCGGCGGCTCTCTTCGACGACGCCCTCGAGCTCGGGAATGTGATCGTCCCACTCGATCAATGCAGGCACGCGGCCGAATCGGCGCAGCGCGGACCGGTAGAGCTCCCAGACGCTGTCGACGACCGGAGCGTCATGCGTATCCAGTACGTGCGTTCCCTGGTCGCTGTGGCCAGCCAGGTGGAATTGCCCCACGCGGTCCACCGGGATGCCGGCGAGGTACGCATCCGGATCGAATCCTTGATTGCGCGCGCTCACGTAGACGTTGTTCACGTCGAGCAGGATCCCGCAGTCCGCCTCCTCGGCGATGCGGGCGAGGAACTCCCATTCCGTCATCGTCGACGAGGCGTACGCCACGTAGCTGGAGACGTTCTCGAGGAGCAGCTGCCGGCCCAGCACGTCCTGGACCTGGCGCACGCGCGACACCACGTGCGCGAGCGCTTCTTCCGTGTAGGGAAGCGGCAGCAGATCGTGCGCGTAGCGGCCGCCGTGCCGTCCCCAGCAGAGGTGGTCCGAGACGTACGCGGGCTCGATCCGGCCGGCGAGCTCGCGCAGCCCTCGCAGCAAGCGCTCGTCGAGCGGATCGACGGACCCGATCGCGAGGGAGACACCGTGCAGCACGATGGGAACGTCGCGCCGGACTTTTTCCAGGACCGCGATCGGACGCCCACCAGGGGCGAGGAAGTTCTCGCTGATCGCTTCCACCCAGTCCACGGACGGCTGTTCGGAGAGAAAGCGGCCGTAGTGCTTCGGGCGCAGCCCGATGCCGTGTCCCAGGTCCTTGCGCGCGAAAGACATCCTCGCCCCGGCGGACTACTTCTCGGCGACCTCGACCTTGCCGCCCTTGGCCTTGCAGTCCTTGGCGTTGGTCTCCTCCAGGCCTTGACCCTTGCAGCCGTTCTGGCCCTTGCAGGCGTTGGAGGCGCTCTTGCATGCGCCGTGCCCCTTGCACTCGTTGACGCCGGCACACATGACCTTGCTGGCGGCCTTCTTCTCCTTCTTGCCCTCGGCGAACGCCGCGCCCGATACGAACAGGGAGGCGACAGCGGTGGCAAGGACAGCGTTCTTCATCGACATGGACTTCCTCCAGGAAAGTGGACTTCGCACACAGGTACGTTCGGCCCGCGAT
Organism: Deltaproteobacteria bacterium; assembly: GCA_005879505.1. Lineage (GTDB taxonomy): Bacteria > Myxococcota > Myxococcia > Myxococcales > 40CM-4-68-19 > 40CM-4-68-19. The sequence continues at coordinate 10,177 of VBKQ01000001.1, read as the reverse complement.
TTCGTTACATGCGTGACCTTCGAAACTCAAGAAACTTCCCGCGGTGGTACCCTGCAGGCATGTCTCGTGAGAAGGCGGAAATCCTGCGGCGGCTCCATGCGGGGCCCCCTGTGCTCTTCCTGCCCAACGCCTGGGACGTCGCCAGCGCCCGCATCGTCGAGCAGGCCGGATTTCCGGCGGTTGCAACTTCCAGCGCCGGCGTGGCGCACGTGCTCGGCTATCCGGACGGCGAACGGATCAGCCGCGCTGAGATGCTGGACATGATCCGGCGCATCTCCGCAGCCGTCGGCGTGCCGGTGACCGCGGACATGGAGGCGGGCTACGGGACCACGGCCGAAGCCGCGGCGGAAACGGCGCGGGGAGTTGTTTCCGCAGGTGCGGTCGGAATGAACCTCGAGGACGCGACGCCCGACGGCGCGCTGTTGCCGATGGAGGCGCAGGTCGGGCGCATCCGCGCCGCGCGCGCGAATGCGAGCCATCTGGTGATCAACGGCCGTACGGACGCATTTCCCAAAGCGGGGATCGAGGAAGCGATCCGCAGGGCAAACGCGTACCTCACTGCCGGAGCGGACTGCGCGTTCGTACCGTTCGTCAGCGACCGGCAGGCCATCGCCCGGCTCGCGCGAGAGATCCGCGGACCGCTCAACATCCTCGCCACGCCGGCATCGCCGCCCCTCGCCGAGCTGGAGCACATGGGCGTGCGGCGCGTGAGCGTCGGCTCGGGACCGGCGCGCGCCGCGTACGGCCGGCTGCGGCAGCTCGCCTCGTCGCTCAAGTCCGGCGGCAGCTGGGCGGTCCTGGGCGAGGGCGCGTTCACGTACGCGGAAATGCAGGCGCTCTTCGGCGCCAAGGCCTGAGCTCAGTCGCTGCGCTTGCGAGCGAGTCCCCGAAGATATGCCACCGCGACGACAGCCAGGCAGACGCAGCCGAGCGCGACGTAGCGGTGCACGATCTGGTCCGTCGACCACCCAAAGGTCTCGCTGAGGACGCTCGGGTCGCTCAGGCCAGCGCCCTCGTTCATTCCGAATGGAATGCGGTCGAAGTCCGTCCGCGACGCCCACCACTGGACGAAGACGTCCACGAACGCGCCTGCCCCGATGCCGAGAAAGCCCCAGCGCAGCCAACCGCGCTTGAGCGCGCTCTCCCCGGGCGCATAGACCGTGAGCATCAAGAGAGAGCCGAGCACCAGACAGCCACCGTCGCCCATGAAGACGATGAGCTGCTTTGCCGTGGCCGCGGAGAGCGCGACGGTGCAGAAGAGTTGTACGGCCAGCAGCCCGGCGAGGGCGGCGCAGAGGCGCCAGCGTTCCCTGCGCCACGCCCAGAATGCGCCCGCGGCGATAGCCCCGAACACCATGAAGCCGAAGAAGGGCGATCGCGACTCTGCCATCGGCGTGAGCCAGGGACCCGGAAATGCGGGAAACCCGCAGAGCCAGGCCGTCGAGGCGTGCCCCAGCTCGTGCACCCACATGCTGAGAAAGATGCGCAAAAGGAAGCGGCCGGCCCCGGTGGAGACGAGAAGAAACGCGCCCGCGAGCGCCCCCGGAATCGCCCAGGTGCGCAGCCGCGTCTCGAGCTGCGACTCGGCCAGCTGCCATTCGGTTTGCACCAGCTTCGTTCCTACCCACCGCTGTGCACCCGGCGCAAGAAACGCTCCTACCAGACGGTGCAGCGATTCTGCGGAGCCATCGGGGCGCCGGCCTGGCAGGAGAAGGCCTTTGCGAAATCCGGGTTGTCGGAGACAGGACCGTTCACGCGCCACTGCGACGTCGAGTGCGGATTGGTCTGCGCCTGCAGCCGCGCCGACTCGGGCCGCTGGTTCGTGCACCACCCCTGCGCGAAGGCGACGAAGAAGTCTTGCTCGGTCTTTGCGTCGAGCTGGCCACCGTGCTTCTGCCGCAAGGCCGCGAGCGCCAGCTTCAACCCCCCGATGTCCGCGATATTCTCGCCGAGCGTCAGGTGGCCGTTCAGCTTCACGTCGTCGACTGCGATATAGCCGTCGTACTGCTTGGCGACGCACTCGGCGCGCTCCTTGAACGCGTCGCTCACCCCGCTCGACCACCATTCGTTCAGGTTGCCGTTCCCGTCGAATTGTCGCCCTTGATCGTCGAAGCCGTGCGTCAGCTCGTGGCCCATCACCATCCCGAGGCCGCCGTAGTTCGCTTCTTCCGGCGCGTCCGTCTTGAAGAACGGCGCCTGCATGATGCCGGCCAGGAACACCATCTCGTTCATCGAGGGATTGTAGTACGCGTTCACGGTCGGCGGCGTCATCCCGAACTCGTTGCGATCGACGGGCTTGCCGATCTTGTCCAGGTCCCGCTGGGTCTCGAAGCGCGCCGCTTCCGCGACGTTCGCGAGCAACGACTCCTTGCCGATGCTCATCGTCGAGTAGTCGCGCCACCGGTCCGGATATCCGACCTTGTTGTTGATCTTCCGCAGCTTCTCCTTCGAAGCGGCGCGCGCCGCGTCGTCCATCCAGTCGACCCGCGCGAGGTTGCGCTCGAAAGCGCCTTCGATCCCTTCGATCATGTCCTTGGCAATTGCTTTCCCTTCGTCGCCGATGGTGGTGATGACGAAGCTGCGCCCGAGGGCCTCGCCGAGAGCCTGGTCCGTCATCTGCGCGCAACGTTTCCAGCGCGGCAGGATGGCCTTGGCGCCCGTCAGGGCTTTCGTCAGCCGGAAACTCTCCTCGACGAACGCCTTGCCCAGCGTTTGGGCTGCAGCTTCCACCGTCTTCCATCGCAGGTACGTCTTCACGTCGTTCAGCTTGCCCGGCTGCGAGATCAGCCTGTCCATCGCCGTGAAGAAGCCCGGAACCAGCACATTGATCGTCTGGACTCCGGGCGCCCCCACCTCCGTGAAGTAGGTGTCCCAGTGGAAGTGGGGCGCGGTCCTCTTCAGCCCGGCACGATCGGTGAGGTGGTACACCTTCTTGGGATCGCGCCGGTCGACCTTGTCCATCGATGCTCGGGCCAGCGCGGTCTCCATCGCCATCACCGTCTTGCCCTGGTTCGGCGCATCGCCTTCGCGGGTCCCCCCAGCTTCAGCATCTCCACCACGTGGCTCTCGTACAGCGCGCGCAGCTCCTTCATCTTTGCGTCGTCCTTCAGGTAGTAGTCGCGATCCGGCAGCCCGAGTCCGCCCTGGTCGGCGCCGCCGATCACTTTCGTCGCATCCTTGAAATCCTGCTGCGATCCGAATCCGAAGAAGGCGCCGGCGCCGCGCGCCTGCAGATGCGCCACGTCCCGCGCCAGCCCTTTCGCGTCGGTGATCGCGTCGATCTTCGCGAGCTCGCCCCGCAACGCCTGCAGCGAGGAGGTCTCGGCCTTCTGCTCGTCCATGCAGGTGGCGTAGAAATCGCCGACCTTCTGCGCGTAGGGATCGGCGGGATCGGGCTCGCCGCGCGCGTCCTTCTCCAGGATGTCATGGAGCAGCGCTTCGTTGCGTTCGTTGATCTCGCTGAAGCTACGGATCCACCTCGAGCGGTCTTCCGGAATCGGCGTCTTCTTCAGCCAGCTCCCGCAGGCGTACTGGTAGAAGTCCGCGCAGGGATCGACGGATTTGTCCATCGCGCTCTCGTCGATGGCCGGCGGCTCCGGCTGCGCCTGCGCCGCCGCGCTGGACCCGGCCGGTGGTGCAGGCGGAGTCGCGGGCTGGCCGGCGGCAGGAGGAGCGGGAGAGGCGGCCGACGCCGTGGCGGCGCCTGCGGGATTCGAGGGCGAGGGCGGAACCTGCGTGGTACCCGGGGCCGGCTCGCTCACGGGCTTGCTCTGCGGGCCCGAAGTGCAGGCGGCGGCGACGAGGATGGGGAAGAGCAGTGGCTTCATGCAATCTCCGGTTGACTGAAACTCCCACTCCTACGGCCGGATGGCCTGCTTGTTTCGTGGCCGGGCGTGCGTGTCGATCCAATCGAGCACCGTGCGGTACCAGAGCTGGCTGTTCCGCGGCTTGAGCACCCAGTGGCCCTCGTCGGGAAAGTACAGCAGGCGCGACTCGATGCCTCGGCGCTGCAGCGCCGTGAACATGCCCAGGCCCTGCTCGACGGGCACGCGGAAATCGAGCTCGCCCTGTACCACCAGCGTCGGCGTTTTGAAGTTCTCTACGTAGCTGCTGGGAGAGAGCCGCCGGTAGAGCTCGGGATTCGTCCAGGGTGGCCCGCGGAACTCCCACTCGGGGAACCAGAGCTCCTCGGTGGAGCCGTACTCGCTCACCAGGTCGAAGACGCCGTCGTGCGAGACGAGGCACTTGAAGCGGTCGGTGTGGCCCGCGATCCAGTCGACCATGTACCCGCCGAAGCTCGCGCCCGCGGCGCAGGTGTGAGCTGGGTCGACGAACGGCAGCTTTTCCGCGGCATCGGTGGCGCGCATGACGTCGTCGTATGCGAGGCCGCCCCAGTCGCCGGAGATCTGCTCCTTGAACTTCTGGCCGTATCCGGTGGAACCGTGGAAGTCGGTCTCCAGGACGACGTAGCCGCGCGCCGCGAACACGGCTGCGTTCCAGCGCATCGTCCAGCCGTCCTCCCACGAGCCTTGCGGGCCGCCGTGGATGAGGACCAGCAGCGGGAGCTTCGCCGGTGCGTTCGCGGGGCGGACGATGAACGAGTGGACCTTGCTCCCGTCTTGCGAGTCCACCCAGATCTCCTCGGCGGTGCCGAGGTTCAGCTCCCTGTACTGCTCGTCGTTGAAGCGCGAGAGCCTCGCCGGCTGTCCGCCTGGCCTGATGGCGACGACTTCGGGCGGCCGGGTCAGGCCGGCGGCGGCGACGATGGCCGTACCGTCGGGAGCGAGATCGAAGTCGCTCCCTCCCGCAGGCGTTTCGCTGAAGCGGCGGAACTTCCCGTCGAGCGAGACCGAGTAGAGCCAGAACCGCGCCTTCTGCAGCACGGACGCGACCAGTCCCTTGCCGTCGCGGCGCCAGGCAAAGCTCGCGACGTCGTCGGTGTCGATGTCGACGGCGGTGATCCGGCCCGTCTTCCGGTCCTGGATCTTCAGCTTCCACTGATCGGACTCGTACCCGTCTCGCGACTGCGAGGTCCAGGCGAGGTAGCGGCCGTCGGGCGAGGGCCGCGGCTGCGCGTCGTCGCCGTGGTTGTCAGGAGTGAGGTTACGCGGCGGGCCCCCGTCGCGGTCGATGAGCCAGAGGTCCCCGTTGGTGCTCCAGGCCTCACGCTGCGCCGGCTTGCTGCTCACGATCAGCTCCCCGTCGGGAGTGAAGCGGAAGTCGTCCCCGCCGCCGATGCGCACGCTGGGCCAGTCCGAATCGAGCGGCGTGACGTCGCGTGCGGGGCCGCCGCCCGCCGGCATTACGAACACGTGCGTGCGCTTGCCGTCCTTCCATTCCGTCCAGTGGCGCGCGAAGAGATGGTCGACGATGCGCGCCTGGACTCCGCTCTTTTCCCTCTGCTCCTTGCGCTCCTTGTTGCAGGCGTCGTTTCCGCCGCACTGCGGATAGACCTCGCTGCTGAACGCGATCCAGCGGCCGTCGGGAGAGAAGACGCCGGCGTCGGCACCACCGCTCAGGGCCGTGATCGGACGGGCATCGCCCCCGTTCAGGTCGTACAGCCAGAGTTGTCCGTCGCGCACGACCACCAACTGCTTTCCGTCCGGAGACCAGCGGGCGTGCTCGCTCTGGGCGTTGCGCGTGAGCTGGCGCGGCTGCCCGGCGGGCAGCGAGAGCAACCAGATGTCCTTGTCGTCCTTGTTGGTTTCGAGGTTCTTCTGCCCGACGGTGAGGGAAGCCCATTTCCCGTCCGGAGACACCTGGACGTCGTCGACCCGCCGGGTGGCGAGGAGCTCTTCCGGTGTGAATGGACGGGTGGCGAGAAGGACGGCGAAGAGCAGGGCGAACATAGGGCTGCGCTCTCTACCACGACCAGAAGCAGGGTGCGTGGCCGAAAACTCGTCACCGGGATGTCAGACCCATCTGCGACGCTGGTGTCACGCGAGGGGGGTCTCGCGCCTAGAGGAGGTGAAGGCCGCGCGTGGTGCGCGGTCGCGAAGAGGAGGCCGACATGAAGCTCAGGTGGGTCGCGCTGCTGGTGGCGCTCGCGTTGCCGGCGCTCGGATGGGCAGCCACGGGCTTGCGCTGCAAGCTCCCGTGCGGGGAGGATTGTCCCTTCCCATGCGACGACTGCCCGCTGAGCGAGAGATAGCTCCGGGTGTGGAGGGCGGCGAGCGGGCGGAATTGCGGCGTTTGATGGTGCGTCTCGCGGATGGCGATCGCGCGGCATTGCGGCCGGCGTTTGCGCTGCTGTGGCCGCGGCTTCGCGCGTTCGCCGCCCGCTGCGTCGCGGCGGCGGACGCGGAGGACGTTGCGCAGGCTGCGCTTCTCCGGGTGTTCTCGCGCGCGAGCGAGTACGACGCGGAGCGCGATGCTCTCGCCTGGGCGCTGGGCATCGCCGCTTGGGAATGCCGGACGCTGCGTCGAACGCGCCAGCGGCGCCGCGAGGATCATGTGGCGCCACCGGACCCGCCTGACCCGGGTGAGAACCCGGAGGAGATGGTCATTGCCCGCGACCTGAGCGCCGCCGCCGAAGCGGTGCTGGGGACGCTTCGGCCGATCGATATCGAAACCATAACGGCGGCGGCAGGGTCGCGGAAGCTGCGGGGTGCAACGTTTCGCAAGCGCCTTTCACGGGCATTGGCGAGGCTGCGGATCGCTTGGAGGGCACGTCATGGCAGCAGGTGAGCCGGATCCCAGGCTCGAGGCGCGCGCCCGGCGCGCATATGAGCTCGGACGGCTTCGCGCGGCGCTGCGGCTTGCGCCCCTCGTCCTCGCAGCCGCCGGAGCGGCCATCGTTTGCGGCCGCCCGCTCCCGATGACGTGCGCGCTCGCAGTGGCGCTGCTGCTCCTCTCGGTCGGTCTCGCTTACGCTGGCGGATCCGCAGGCCGCGCCGTGTACCCTGGTCTGCTCGCGGGCGCGGCCCCGCTCGCGGCGCCGCTCCTGATGGCGACGGTGGGACACGCCTGCTTCGGTCCGGCGTGCGCATCGCTGGGGCTGCCGGCTTGCATCCTCGGCGGCAGTCTCGCCGGCGTCGTCATCGCGAGGACGACGGCGCGCCGCGATGCGGATCTGCCCTTCGTCCTTGGCGCTCTCGCAGTCGCGGCCCTGACCGGCGCGCTCGGCTGCACCATCGCCGGCGCCGCCGGCGTGCTCGGAATGCTCGCGGGAGTCGTCGTGGGCGGTGCGCCGGTGCTGGCCGCAGCGCGCCGCTAACCCTCTATTTGAGCAGCTTGATCAGGCGGAGCGCTGGAGACGGCTTCGCCCTGCGCAGGAATCTCTTCGCGCCCCGTCCCTCGACCAGGCGCTCGATGCCTTCGTGCGCCGAAAAGATTCCCGGCCCCGCGATCAGGAGCGTCCCAGCAATGCACATCAGGGCGATGTTGTACTCGAACCCGCCCTTGGTGATACAGTTCACGAGCGTTGCATCACCGGCAGAGCGTGGGAGCTCTCCTAGAAATACACGTAATGCAACGAGATGTTTGGCACCCAGGTCGTGTTGCCGTGTGAATCCTGCTCGGGAACGATCCCTCCGACGTCGATCCCGTGCGCGAACTGGACGCGCAACTCGAACGGCCCGAATCCGAAGTTCACGCCCAGGACGTAGTCCGCGGTCCGGTTCGCCCAGGCTTCCTTGAGCGTCGCGTGCAGCTTCGTCCATCCCCGCCCGGCATAGTTTTGCACGGCGCGGTTGGAATCGACCACTCCGCCGAAATCGAAGCCGACCACGCCGGTGAGCCCGCTGAAGAACGCGAACCGGATCAGCACGTCGAGCGGGAACTGGAACTCCGCTTGTCCGACGTAGTAGCCGTCGCCGAGCAGCCGCGCGTCACCCCAGCGGAAGCCGCGCAGGTTGTCGAAGCTCGAGAGGTAGAACCGCCGCCCGAACCGGCTGCCCTGCGCCGCCCCGGTGGCGAGGCGGAGATTGAGCCTGCTTCGGCCGATCACGCGGAGGGTGTGGATCGCATCGGCCTGCAGGTACGTGTACAAGCCATCGTAACCGCGAGTGGGAATGTCGCCGCCGCCGAGCTGTACCAGCAGCGATGTGCCACCGATCGCGCCACTCATGCCGTAGCGCGTGGTATCCCAACCATATGAGAGGCCCAGCTCCCCCTGCGGATCGGAGCCCTTGATCGCGTTGAGCTCGTTCGCCGGAACGTTGCCCGTCGCGAAACCCGAGCGGTCATACGCAAAGTTGTCGAAAAAGCTGCGGGTCACACCCATCAGGCGCGCGCTCGCGTCCACCCGGCTGAAGGTAGACAACGGATACGAGAGCAGGCCCTCCACGCCGAATTCACGCTGCAGGTAGAGGATCTCGCACGCCGTAGCCAGGTTCTGCGCGGTGGCGGGCTGGAAGCATTGCCTGGCGCTGGGGAACTGCGTGTCGCGCCCTTGCTGGAAGGTATGGAAGGCGCCGACGCCCCAGATCAGCCGCTCCGATTTGTCGACGTAGAAGGCGAGCGCGTCGGTCAGGTCGAAGGATCCGTAGATGGCCAGGTTGATGAGCGCCGAGCGGTCCCGCATGATGTCCGCGAACAGCACGCCGCCGGATCCCACCGGCGCGAAGCCGACGCCCGCCCCTCCGATCGCGGCGCCGCCTCCCTCCACCTTCCAGTTCTTTCCCACATCGTACGGATCGTAAGCCGGTGCGTTCTGCGGGATCGGCTCGTCCGGGAAGGGCTGCGGCTTGTCGATGGTGGCGAGATAGCCGGGCGGAATCGCATCCTGCTCATCGACGCTGAGCAGCGCCGGCGTCTGCACTTCGAAGAGCCGGAAGCGCGCGCCGTAGAAGGCGACCCCGTACAGCCCGTTCGGCGCCAGCCCCGGATGCGAGAGCGCCGTGGCGAAGTCGGTGACCCGCTTGATCCTGCCGTTCTGCAGGAACCAGAGATCGTACTTTCCACCGGCGTCGCTCGCGAACACCACCGCGCCGCCCGCCAGCGTCACCGGGTAGCGCTGATCGACCGGCGCGTCCGTGAGGCGGGTGCGCGTTCCGTCCACGGGATCGATGCGGAAGAGATTGTAGCGGCCGCTCTCCGTCGCATCTCCCGCGTAGACGATGCCCTCGTCTCCCCAGGAGAGATCGCGCTCGCTGTACAGATCGTCGGTGAGGCGGCGGACGTGCGGGTCGGCGTCCTTGAGGTTCAAGGTATAGATGTCGATCTTGCCGTCGCGATCGAGCCCGTAGAACGCGAGCTGCGTCCCGTCCGGGCTGAATGTCGGATCGCCCGCCTCGATCAGACCATCGCGGATCACCCGGATGATCCGCGTCTCGCCGAGGCCGAGATCGATCCGCACGCGCGGTGACCTCCCCGGCGAGCGCTCGCGGCGATGCAGAGGCCGCACGTGCAGCACGTCGGAGTCTCCGGATTGCGCGAACCAGGCGATGGCTTCGTCGCCGACTGCCATCACCGACCGGAGCACCGGGTGCAGGCTTTCGGTCCCGGGATGCTGATCGATGGCGATCTGCCGCGCGGAGGAGGGGTCCCGCCGATCGAGCACCACCAGCTTCGCGCGCGCCGTCTCCCGCTCGACGCCGCGGTAGAAGAGCAGGTTGCCGTCCTTGGAGCTGGTGAACGCGTCCAGCTCGTCGGAGAGCTTGAGCTCGGTCATGTCCGGCAGGTCCTGCTTGGCGTCGAGATACGTGCGCATCACCCGCTTGCGCGCCCAGGTGGACCACCGGGCATTCAGCTGCGCCGGAGTGTCGCCGGCGACGTGGCCGAGCAGCTGCATGAAGCCTTCGCGGGGCTCTCCGCGGCCGCGCCCGCCGCCCACCAGGCGCGGGCTCTGGTCGAGCACGCCCTGGATCACCCGCTCTCCGTAGGTCTCGCTGAGGAACACCAGCTTCGCCTGGCCGTACTTGTACGTGTACAGGTACGAATACGGACGATCCTCGTCCAGGCGGGGAAAGTCGTAGCCGATCTCGCCGTTCGGGTTCAGCACGATGTCGCGCAGGAACATCTCCGTCTCGCTGTCCATCTGCTGGTTGTGCGCGTAGTACTCGGCGAGGCCCTCGATGAACCAGAGGGGAAACTGGCCGATCGGGCTCTCCATCCCGGCGCTGGCAGCGCGCTCGGCCACCTTCTGGATGTGGAACTGGTGCGTCATCTCGTGCGTGGAGACGAGCTTGAAGAACTCGCGCTCGCCCGCGTAGGGCAGCGACATCCGCAGGTCCTG
>VBKQ01000392.1 GCA_005879505.1 Deltaproteobacteria bacterium | reverse complement strand
ACTTCTCCGGCGCCTGGCGGCGGGACGCGTTCGACCGGGACGCTGGGCTCCAGCAGATGGTCGCGCGGCTTTCGGAGATCGGCGAGCTGGCGCAGAAAGCCCACCGTCCGGACGATTGGGCGGCGCAGTCGGTCATGGGCATCGCGCGCTGGGTGGCGGAGCTGCGGCGGCGTGAGACCATCCGCGCCCGCGACGCGGACGGGCTCGAGGCGGAGCTTCATGAGCTCTGCCGCCGGCGTTTGTGGAACTGGCGGGGCGGCGGAAAGTGG
>VBKQ01000391.1 GCA_005879505.1 Deltaproteobacteria bacterium | reverse complement strand
GCGGAGCTGGAAGCATTCCTCGATCGCTGCGACGCCGATCTCGCCGCCTGCCTCCGCGAAGAGCTGCGAACGCTCTGCGACGCTTACGAGGACCTCAAGCGCGGCGCCGGGTGCCTCGACTTCCTCGATCTGCTCATGCGGGCCCGGGACCTGGTCCGCGACGACGTTGCGGTGCGCGCGGAGCTCTCGCGGCGCTTCACGCACGTCTTGGTGGATGAGTTCCAGGACACCGACCCGCTGCAGGCGGAGATCCTCCTGCTGATCGCTTCCGCGGACCCGGCGGAGTCGCGCTGGAGGAATGCGCGCCCCGCGCCGGGAAAGCTGTTCGTCGTGGGCGATCCGAAGCAGTCGATCTACCGGTTCCGCCGCGCGGACATCGCACTCTACGAGGACGTGAAGCAGCTCTTGCTCGCCGGTGGCGCCGAGCTCCTGCACCTCACCACCAGCTTCCGCTCCGTTCCGGCCATCCAGCAGGCCGTGAACGCGGGATTTTCGGGGAAGATGCAAGGAGGCACGCAGGCCAGCTACGTCCCGCTCGATCCGTTTCGCGGGAACCTCGAAGGACAGCCGGCCGTGGTCGCGTTGCCCGCCCCGAAGATCTATGGCGAGCGCGAGAAAGTGGCGAACTTCCGCATCGAGCAATCGTATCCCGACGCGGTAGCGGCGTTCGTCGACTGGCTGATCACCAGGAGCGGCTGGCGGGTGAGTGAGCGCGACCGGGGGGATCCGGTCCCGGTCGAAGGGCGTCACGTCTGCCTTCTCTTCAAGCGCATGCGCAATTACGAGGGCGACCTCACCCGCGCATACGTCCGCGCGCTCGAGGCGCGGCGGATCCCGCACGTGCTCGTCGGCGGACGCTCGTACCACGCGCGCGAGGAGGTGCTGGCGATGCGCGTCGCCGCCACTGCCATCGAGTGGCCCGACGACGAGCTGGCGGTATTCGCCGCGCTCAAGGGGCCGCTCTTCGCCCTGGGCGACGACGCGCTCGTGCTCTTCCGCGAGCGCCACGGCCGGCTGCATCCGTTGCGCAAGCGGCCCCAAGCGGTGGGCGCGGCGGAAGCGGAGGTCTTCGACGCCCTGGCCCTGCTCGGCGAGCTGCATCTGCGCCGCAACCGCAGGCCGATCGCGGAGACGCTCTCGCGCCTGCTCGACGCGACGCGCGCGCATGCGGGCATCGCCATGCGGCCAGCCGGAGAGCAGGCGCTGGGAAACGTCTTGCGCGTGCTGGAGCTGGCGCGGAGATTCGAAGCCGCCGGCGCGAGCAGCTTCCGCGCCTTCGTCGACCGGCTCGCCTCTGACGCCGGGCGGGGCGAGGCGGCGGAAGCGCCGGTGGTCGAGGAAGGGACCGAAGGCGTCCGCATCATGAGCGTCCACAAGGCGAAGGGGCTGGAGTTCCCGGTGGTCGTCCTCTGCGACCCCTGCGCGCCGGCGGCGCCGAGGAAGCCCTCGCGGCTCGTAGATCCCGAGCGCAAGGTCTGGGCCATGCCGCTCGCGACCTGCGCGCCAGCCGAGCTGCTGGACGACGCTTCGGGGCTCTTGCAGCGCGACCGCGAGGAGGGAGTGCGCGTGGCCTACGTCGCTGCCACCCGCGCGCGCGATCTGCTCGTCGTCCCGGCCATCGCCGATCAGGAACCGGATGCCTGGCTCGAGCCGCTCAACGCCGCGATCTATCCGGCGCCGCTCACGAGAGGACCGCCGGGCGTGGCGGCCGGCTGTCCGCCCTTCGGAAAGGAAGCGGTGCTCGATCGCCCGGAGGGTGTGCTCGGCGCGCTCGCCGTCCCACCGGGGCTTCACCGGCCGCAGGCCGGCGCGCACGAGGTCGTCTGGTGGGATCCGAGAGCGCTCGATCTCGAGCGCGAAGTCGAGAACTGGCTGCGCGAGCGCGATCTGTTGCTCGTAGACGAGGGCGCGGCCCGGCCGACGGCTCAAGCGCACGAGCGGTGGCAGCAGCTCAAGATCGCCGCGATCGAGGAAGCAGCTTGCCCCTCGTTGCGGGTGGACACGGCGACGGCGCGTTCGGCCTCGGCGGGCGCCGGCGAGGCGGTGGAGCTCGCGTCGGTCGAGATCCGGGACTTCTCGCGGCCGCGCGGGCGCCGATTCGGCAGCCTCGTGCACGCAGTGCTCGCCGGAATCGATCTGCGCGCCGGACCCGGAGCGGTCGCCGGCGTGGCGCGAGCCCAGGCGCGCCTGGTCGGCGCCACGCCGGAAGAGATCGACGCGGCAGCACGCGCCGCGTCGGCAGCGCTGGCGCACCCATTGCTGCGGCGCGCTGCCACCGCGGCGGAATGCCGCCGCGAAGAGCCCGTGGTCCACCGGCTCGAAGACGGCACGCTGCTCGAAGGGGTGGTCGATCTCGCGTTCCGCGAGGGCGGAGAGTGGGTCATCGTCGACTTCAAGACCGATGCGCGCCCGGATTCGCACCCGCAGTATGCGGCTCAGCTGCAGCTCTACTGCCGCGCAATCACGGCAGCCACCGGCCTTCGCACGCGCGCCGCGCTGCTGGCCGTGTGACACCGGAGGGCATCCGCTCACCCGCGGCCCTTGTTTTTTTACATGCCGTTCTGGTTCCGTGCGCTCCCAACCAGGGAGGCATCTTGATCGTCCAGGGCCGCGGTAATGTGCGACTCCGCTACCGATTCATGAATCTCGACCAGGCTCGCGCTCACGTGCACGACGTCGACGGGCGCTCCCTCTTCTTCGTCCGCGAGGAAAAGATGCGCCTGCTTCCGGACGCCTCCGTGTGCCTCGCGCTCAGCTTCGAGAGCGGCGAAGTGACGCGGCTGCTGCACGGCCGCGCGGTCGGCGCCGTCGAAGGCGCGGGGACCTGGCTGCAGCTGCTCGATACCCGGCCACTGCGGCAGATCTCGGCCACCGAAGCCGTGCGGCGCAGCATCCGGCTCGGTTGCGACGCTCTGGTCGAGGTGAGGTCGGATCGGCAGGTCGCGTCCGGCCGCATGCTCGATCTGAGCCCGGGCGGCGCGCGCCTCTGCGGGGTGCGACCGTTCTCACCCGGCGATTACCTCGAGCTGCGCCTCCTTTCGCCCGACCGGCTGACGTTCAACGACCTCTCGTACGCCCATGCCGTGTGGGTGGAGGAGGGCGAGATGGGCGTTCAGTTCGATCGCACGGACGCCATCGGCCGCCACGCCGTCGCGCGGCTGCTGGCCGAAACCGAAGATCTGTGGACGAACGCACGGGAGAACGTGCACGCGCCGCCGTGCTGCGCCGGCGAGGGAGTCCTGGACCCCGCGCCGCCGCGGCTGGAGCAGCGCGCGGCGGGCGCGAAGTAAGCCCTATACCTTCTTCCCGTGGTGGAGCGGGCAGGCCTCAAGCGCGGGGTTGGGGTCGAGCGCGTCTCGCCCCTCCACCCGCTTCAGCACCTTCCCGTCAGGACCGATCACGAAAGTGACCCGATCCGGATGATCTCCGTTCCGGACGCCGTACGCCTCCGCGGTCGCCCCCTTCGGGTCCGCGGCTAGCGGGAACGGCAGGTTGAGGCTTTGCGCGAACCGCTTCTGCGTATCCACATCGTCCATCGAGACGCCCAGGACCTGGGCGTTCTTGTCGGCGAACTTCGACTGCACATCGCGGAACGCCGACATCTCCTTCGTTCACCCACCGGTGAACGCCTTGACGAAGAAGGCCAGCACCAGCGTTTGCCCCTTGTAGTCATCGAGGGTCTTCTTCCCGCTCGTCGTCTCCATGGAAAACGCCGGCGCCTTCTCTCCAGGCGCCACCGCGGCCGCGAGGGCCAGCAGCATGGCATGTGTCATGCGCGAACCCTAACACTCGACCTGCGGGCGCGCGACCCTGCTTGCCCGCCTGCTGTGCGGCTGCGGGCGCGAGCCGCTCTGCCGTCACATGGAACCGATGCGTATGTTTGCATCGATGGGGGGCGAGGCAGGCGAGGCCCGGCAGCTTGCCGGGCTCCTCCGCGGTGGCGGAGGTGACCTCGCTGCGCAGCGCGTCGCGCGGCTGGTTGCCGAGGCATGCACTGGCGTCGAGCCGGCGGAAGCGTCGCGTCAATGTGCCGCTCTGCGCGATTCCATCCTGCAGCTGTGCAGCGACGGCACCCTCACGCTTCCCGAGGCCCGCCTGCTCTGCCGGAAGATCGATGGAGCGCAGGCGGCCATGCTCGAGGCCCTCTCATCGCCCCAGCGCGCCCTCGACGCCCTGGAACGAGCGCTCTCCGATACTCCGGTGCGGGGTCTGCCGGAACTGGTGGTGCAGGGCTCGCTGTCCGCCGACTCCGCGGCCCTGCTCATCGGTGAGAACAGGCAACTCGTGATCCGCGCCACGGCAGCCCTTGCAGTTCGGCGACGAATTGCTCGGCGTGCTGCGCCTTTCCTCGCGCACCGTCTGGAAGTTCAGCGAAGACGAGAAGCGTTTTCTGCGCGCCATCGCCACGCGCGCGGCGGCGCTGCTCGCGGGGGACGACCCGCAAGCGCGGCTGCGGCATACCTTGCGGACGTTCGAGTCCCTGATCGAGGCCTCGCCGCTGCCCATCCTCTCCATCGACAGGAACGGGTCCGTCCAGATCTGGAACCGCGCAGCGGAGGAGCTGTTCGGCTGGCAACGCCACGAGGTCGTGGGCAAGTCGATCCCGCTGGGAGCGCAGGACCTGGAGGAGGCGGCCCGGATCCGGCAGGAGATCGACGGCGGGCGGGTCATCCGCAATCAAGAGGTGCGATGGAAGCGCAAAGACGGCACGCACCTCGATCTGGCGCTCTCCGCTGCTCCCTTGCGCGATCCCGCGAGCGCCGTGTCCGGATCCATCGCCATCCTGGTCGACATCACCGACCGCAAGCAGCGCGAGGAACAGGCCGAGAAGACGGCGCGGTTCCGCGAGCACTTCGTCGGCATCGTCAGCCACGACCTGCGCAATCCGCTCACCGCCATCGTCACCTCGGCGCAGCTCTTGCTCCGGTACGGCGAGCTGCCCGAGCGGCAGGCGCGGGTGGTCGCGAGGATCGCCGCGAGCGCGGACCGGATGGCGCGCATGATCGACGACCTCCTCGACTTCGCGCGCTCGCGGCTCGGCGGCGAGTTCCCCATCCACCGGCGCCGCATCGACCTGCGGCAGATCTGCGAGCAGACCGTCGAGGAGCTGGAGTTCGCCTACACCCGCCAGGTGAAGCTCGAGGTCTACGGCGATCCATGGGGAGACTGGGATCCGGATCGGATGGCGCAGGTGATCTCGAACCTGGTGGGAAACGCCGTGCAGCACAGCGAAGGCGAGGTGGAGGTGTCCCTGCGCGGAGAGAAGGACTTCGTTGTGCTGGAGACGCACAACCGCGGGACGCCCATCCCCCGCGAGGTGCTCACGCACATTTTCGAGCCTGGCCGCCGCGGCACCGATCGCTCCGGCGGCCTCGGGCTGGGACTCTTCATCGTGCAGCAGATCGTGCTGGCGCACGGGGGGAGCATCGAGGTGAGGTCTTCGGAGAGCGACGGGACCACGTTCACGGTCGCCCTCCCCCGCAAGGGGCGCCAGAAGCCGCCTCAGTAAAGACGGCTGCGCTGCGAAACATACGCCTCGAATGGGGAGGACCGTCCGTCAGCGGGCGGTGGAGGCGGCGGGCTGGGGATGGCGGTCGGGGGCGTCGCCGTCGTGGCCGTCGCGGCGAAGGGCGGTCCAGAGGGCGGAGCCCGCCAGGGCCATCACCACCAGGGCCTGCGCGCAAAGTCCTTCGCGCGTCGCGTAGAGACCGAGCGCGGGCACCTGGAAGGCGCCCCAGATGGTGAGCGGGACCGCGCCGAGGATCTGCAGCGATCGCACGCCGTGGCCGACCATCAGTACCGCGAGCGCGCAGAGGAGGATGCCGCAGGTGACCAGCAAAGGCCGCGGACGCAGCCTGCGGCCCACCCGCTGGAAAGCGGCGACCAGCCCGACCAGCGCGAGCAGTCCCGTCACCGCGCCGGCCGCCACGGAGGCGCCCGTCCCGGGCGCCTCGAGGAGCAATCCGCGAAAGAAGAGCACCGCTTCGAACATCTCCCGGTACACCGCGATGAAGGTGAGCCCGAGGATCACGGCTGCGCTGCCCGCAGCCATCGTCCGGGCCGAGAGGAAGGAGACGAGCCGTTTCGCGGAGAGAGATGCCAGAAGCCAGTGGCTGGCATAGAGGAGCAGCGCGGCGGTGACCAGCTGGAAAACGCCCTCTGCCAGCTCGCGGCTCGCGCCCGAGAGGCGGACGAGCAGCATCCCCGACGCCCACCAGGTCGCCGCGCCCGCCAGCGAGGCCGAGACCCAGCCGACGTGCACCGCGTCGGCGTCGCGCTCGCGGCCGGCCTTGCGCAAGAGCGCGAGCATCGCCGCGACCAGGAGCGCTGCTTCCACTCCTTCGCGCAGCGCGATGGCCAGCGCCCCCACGAACGCGACCAGCCCGCCGCCCGATGCCCGCGAATCGGCCTTCTCCAGCAGCCCGTCGAGCCGCGCGGCCCGCGGCTCGAGTTGGGCGTCGCGCGTCTCGATCGAGGCCCGCAGCGAAAGGAAGGCGGCCTCGACTTCCTGGACGATCTGCCCTTCCCGGGCGCGCAGGCCGGCCTCGTGCGGCTCGAAGTGGTCGAGATAGGCGGAAATGAGGGCCCGACGCGCGCCGGCCGTGTCGCCGTTGCGGGCGAGCAGCACCGCTTTCTGCACGGCTGCCCGGGCTTGCGCGAGTCCCCGGCCTTTTCGCTGGGCATCCTCGGCGAAGGGCCCGCCCCGCAGCGCCGCGAGCGCCTCCTCCTGCTCGCCCGCGCCGAGACCCGCCGCCCCCAGCCGGCGGCGCAGGTCGTCGTCCGAAAGCGCCGCCAGATCGGCGTATCGGGTGGGCGCGAGAGCGGCGCGCGCCAGCTCCAGGCCCCGCGGCGATGGGGCCGG
>VBKQ01000390.1 GCA_005879505.1 Deltaproteobacteria bacterium | reverse complement strand
CACCGGTACCTGCACGGATCTTCCCCCGCCGCGCCGGCGTTGATAGAAGCCCCCTTTCGAGGCCGTCTGGCGGAACTGGCAGACGCAGTGGACTCAAAATCCACCGGGGTAAAACCCGTCCCGGTTCGATTCCGGGGACGGCCACTTTGGAGCATCATCGGTGATCAACCTTCTCCTAGCTCTCGCCGCCGGCGTCCTCGGCTTCTTGGCCTTCTACCTGCCCGGCGTCGCGCATGCGCTCGGGTCCATCTTTCCCGGCGTAGTCGCGGCGATCGCCACGTACATCCTGCTGGCCCGGCGGACTGGAAAACAGCTCGAGGCGGTGATGGCCGTGGCGCAGAAAGAGATGTTGGCGCGCAAGCCCGAGCGGGCCGTACAAGCGTTGCAGGACGTCTTCGCGCTCTCGCGCTGGCAGTTCGGTGTCGCCTCCAGCCTGCACGCGAACATCGGCGTGCTGCTCTACTTCCAAAAGAAGTTCGACGAGGCGGAACCGCATCTGCGCAAGGGCGCCTCGATGATGATCAAGCTCTGGCTGGCGCAGGCCATGCTCGGCGCCATCCTCTTCCGCCGCAAGCAGTACGAGGAGATGGAGAAGGTGTTCGACGGCGCGATGCGAGGAAACAAGGGCGAGACCCTGCTCTACGCGGTCTACGCCTGGGTCGAGAACCAGCGAGGCGAGAAGAAGAAAGCCATCGAGATCCTGCAGAAAGGTCTGAAGGAAAATCCTTCGGACGAGAAGCTGAAGACGCTGCTCGGGCGCGCCCAGAACGACAAGCGGCTGAAACTCGACGGCTGGGGTGACCAATGGTGGCAGTTCTGGCTCGAGACGCCGCCGATGATGGCGGGGCCGGCGGGAGGCGCCGTGTTCAGCGGGCGACAGAGATTCGGCCGCGGGGGCGGGTTTCGCCGGTAGTTTTTTTGAGCAGGCAGGCGACAGGTTCCTATCGTCCCACATCTTGGCGTTCCTCCAGCCGAATCGCTACCTTCCCTGCGGGCTGTTGGGTGGCGTGCGTTTTGGGGAGACGGCGTGAACGTCCGGGTCGTGGGGGCTGGGGGCGTCGCGGAAGCGCTGCGGAAAGCGCTGGCACGCGTGGGGCTGGTCGAGCGCTCCGGCGAGCCGGCGGCGTTCGTCTGCGCCCTCGACGATCTGCCGCGGGCGATCGCCATGCGCGAGCTGGCGGGGGTCAACGGACCGATCGTCGTTCTCACCGATGACGCCGCCTCCGCGATCGAGGCCGGCGCCGACGACGCAGGCAGCAGCGCCGACGAAGTCGCGAGACGAGTCTCCGCCCGGATCCGGGCGCCGAGGGTATCCCATCCCGATGAGCCGCCCGCAGCCGAGCCGCCCCCAGCGGGGGGAAAACGGCACAAGCCGCTGATCCTGGTGGTGGAAGACGATGAAGACGCCCGCATGTTGCTCACCGAGCTGCTGCGCCCCCGCTATGACGTCGACGCGGTCGGCGATGGGGAGACGGCGCTCAAGCGCGCCGCCGAGTTGAGTCCCGACCTGGTGCTCCTCGATCTGTTCCTCCCCGGAATGGACGGATTCGGCGCGCTCACCGGGCTGCGGCGCAACTCGCGGACGGCGGACACGCCGGTGATCTTCCTCTCTGCCCAGGGCGACGCCGAGACGAAGTCGCAGGGCCTCTCGCTCGGCGCGGCCGACTACCTGGCCAAGCCTTTCAGCGAGCAGGAGCTGATGGCGCGAGTCGATCGCACGCTCAAGCTCACCGCGCAGAAGGAGCACTTCCGCGCGCTCGCGCAGACCGACGGCCTGACGGGGTTGCCCAACTTCCGCTCCTTCCACGCGCGCCTGGAAGAGGAGGTTTCGCGCGCCCACCGCTATGGGCACCCCCTCGCCTGCGCGATGGTCGACCTCGACGGCCTCAAGGAGATCAACGACAAGCTTGGCCATGCGGCGGGAAATCGCGCCATCGTCGCCCTCGCCGATGCAGTTCGCGAGGAGCTGCGAGACACCGACTTTGCCGCGCGATACGGCGGCGACGAATTCGTCGTGCTGTTGCCGCAGACCAACGAGACGCAGGGCGCGCAATTCGCCGAACGCCTCCGGCGGCGCTTGATCGAGCTGAGCAAGGACGCCGGCCTGCCGGTTCGCGGATCGATCGGCGTCGCGGCGGTGACCGCGGACGAGCTGGATTCGCCCGATGCGGCGGAAGACCTGTTGCGCCGCGCCGACGAAGCGCTTTACCGGGCGAAGCGGTCAGGGCGCGATCGCGTCGAGGTCGCACACTTATCGCACTAGGCTAGCCGATCCCCGTGACCTTGATCTCGGGAGGCACGCCGGTCTCCAGGTCGTCGGGTGGCTCGTCGTCGCGACGCGGGCCGCGTCCGGAATACCGGTAGAGCTTGTTGTAAAGCGTCTTCTCGCTGATCCCCAGGGCCTGCGCCGTGCGCGCCTTGTTGTTCTGCAGCCGGCTCAGCGTCGCCAGGATGTACTCCTTCTCGATCTCGCGGAGCGGCAGCCCGTACGGGAGCTTGAGATACGCGCTTTCCCCTCCGCCCGACGCCAGCTCGCTGGGAAGGTGCTCGGCCTCGATGATGCCGGAACTGCAGAGGATCACGGCCCGCTCGAGGGTGTTGCGCAGCTCGCGGATGTTCCCCGGCCAGGCATAGTCGGTCAGCAGCTTCATCGCCTGCGGCGAGACGCCGTGAAGCTTCTTGCCCCCTTCCCGGCTGAACCGATCGATGAAGTGCTGCACGAGCACGGAGATGTCTTCCCGGCGCTCCTTCAGCGGGGCCAGGTTGATGTGGAAGACGTTCAGGCGGAAGTAGAGGTCCTCGCGGAAGCGCCCCGCCTTGATCTCGTCCTTGAGATCCCGGTTCGTGGCGCTGATCACTCGGACATCCACCATGATCTCGCTCTTCCCACCGAGGCGGCGCAGCCGCTCCTCCTCGAGCACGCGGAGGAACTTGGCCTGCAGCTCGATGGGAATCTCTCCCACCTCGTCGAGGAACAACGTGCCGCCGTCGGCCAGCTCCCAGGCGCCGAGGCGCCGCTGGTCGGCCCCGGTGAAGGCGCCGCGCTCGTGACCGAACATCTCGCTCTCGATCAGCGAGGAGGGAATGGCGGAGCAGTTGATGGCAATGAAGGGCTTGTCGCGCCGGGGGCTGAGCTGGTGGATGGCGCGGGCGACCATCTCCTTGCCGGTGCCGCTCTGCCCGGTGATCACCACGCTCGCTTTAGAGGGCGCGACCTTCTCCACCAGCTCCATCGCGCGGCGCATGGGCGGCGAATTGCCTACCAACCCGACGCCGGCGTCGACCTGTCCGAGGCGCCGGCGCAGCACCTGCATCTCGTGCAAGGTCGCCTTCTTCTCCAGCGCCCGCTGGAGGATGACCTTGAGGCGGGCAGGATCGAGAGGCTTCTCTACGAAGTCGAAGACGCCCTCCCGGACCGCCTCGACTGCCGCGTCGATGGTTCCCTTGCCGGTGATGATGACGACGGGCGTATCGGGCTGCTCCTCGCGCAGCGCCCGGACGAGCGCCAGCCCGTCGAGCTTCGGCATCACCAGGTCGCTGATGATCACGTCCGGGTGCATCTCGGCGGCGATCTTCAGGGCCGCGTGGCCGTCGGCGGTCTGATCGACGTCGTAGCCCCACCGCTGCAGGAGCTCCGCGAACAGCTCCCGGGTGGATTCCTCGTCATCGACGATCAGGATGCGGGCCTTCGCCATGGCGCGTGTGGTTACCTCGGGTGAGGGAAGGAGAGCGAGAGCCGGGCGCCCCCTGCCGCTGGGGTCTCGATCGAGAGATCGCACGCTGCCTCTGGGGCGAGCCGGCGGGCGGCGTCGAGGTACGGGAGCGCCTGCTCACGGTTCCCCAGACCGCCGTCGGCGCGAATTCCCATCACCGCCGCCGGGCCGCGCTTTTCCAGGATCACCTCGACCCGCCCCCCGTCGCGGGCAAGTTCGATGGAGGCGATCACCGCGTGCGCGACCAGGTCACCAAGCGAAGAGGAGTCCGAGTCGACCATCAGTACCTGGGACCCGCGCTGCTCGATCTGGACCGTAGCGCGCCGCACATCGTAGGCGAAAAGCTGGATGGCTCGGCGCGCCGCGGCGGCGAGGTCAGGCGGCACATGCTCGGGAGCGGCGAACTCGCCGAACGAGCGCAACAGCGCATCGACGCGGCCGATCCCGTCGCGGAGCGCCAGGATGTGTTTCTCCACCCGGGAGTCTCCCGCGCGCTGCACCGATTTGAGCTCCTCGGCCATCAGCTGCAGATGCAGAACCATGTTGTGCAACGGGTTCTTGCCCTCGTGCGCAAGGCCGATGGCGACGCGCTCGAACAGGCGGATCCGATCGGCGGCATGCCGCTCGTCGGCCTTCTCGGGTGGCGTGGCAATCCGCGGAATCGGATACCCCATTCGTGGCGCCTCGCTGCGTCCGGCGCACAGTCACGCTTGTCAGCGAAAAC
>VBKQ01000389.1 GCA_005879505.1 Deltaproteobacteria bacterium | reverse complement strand
GGGAAGGCCGCGTGGACGCCATCGCGTTTGCGAGCGGCAGCGCCGCGCGAGGATTCGCGGCCCTGGCCGGGCCGGCAAGCGCGGAGAGGACCGCCGTGGCGTGCATGGGCCGGCAATGCGCGGAAGAGGCCGGCAAGGCGGGCCTGCGCGTCGACGCCGTGGCCGATGGTTCGCTACCGGAACTGTGCGATGCCGTCGCTCTCGCCTTGCATCCGCGCAAGGGGTAGGCTTCCCTGCGTGGCAGAGGGCCGGCAGATCCTCATCGTGGACGACGACGAGGACACGCGCGCCGTGCTCCAGGATCTGCTGGAGCTCAATGGCTATGCGGTGCGCGCTTGCCCGGACGCGCGCCGGGCCATCGACGCGGCCTGCTCGCTGCCGCCCGCCCTGATGCTGGTGGACTATTTCCTCCCAGATGCGAATGGAACCTGGGTGGTCCAGCAGCTGCGCGACGCGGGATTGGGGCAGGTACCCGTCGTCCTCACCACCGGATCGAACGAAGGGCGGGAGGAGGCGGAGCGCCTCGGCGTGCGCTCGATGGAAAAGCCCTTCGACGTCAGCCGCCTGCTCGAGCTGGTGAAGATGCTGGTGCCCGGCGCATGAAGCGGCCGGCAGGCCTGCAGACCATCATCGTCTACAAGCTCGCGAAGTCGGTGGTCCAGGCGCTGCTCGGCGTCGCCTCCATCTGGCTGCTGGCGCGAGGCGCCGAGGCGGGCGCCGCCACCTTCGCGGAGTTCCTCCTCGAGCATTTCACCGGCGCCTGGGCGCTGCAGGTGGCGACGGTCCTCGTGCGCGCGACAACCGCGGGGCGCGTGAAGCTGCTTGCCTTCGCGATGATCGGAGACTCGATATTGTCGGGCGTCGAGGGCCTCGCCCTCCGCGCGGGGCGTTGGTGGGCGCCGTGGCTGGTGGTCATCGCCACATCCGCGCTGCTGCCGATCGAGATCTGGGAGCTCGCGCGCCGTCCCGCTTGGGGACGCGTCGGCATCGTCGGGGTCAATCTCGCCGTGGTCGCGTATCTCTTGCGCGCGGCGGCCCGCGAGCACCGCGCGGCGATGCAGCCGCCGCCTGCTCAGGCCAGCGGCATGCCCAGCCGCGCGCCGCCCCGGTAGAGGCCGTAGATGGCGGCCCAGCCGAGCGCGAGCAGCAGGACGAAGAAGGCGATCGACAAGCGCTCCAGCCACCTCATGCCGCTCTTGCTGACGGTGATTCCCCAGCCCATGGTCATGAAGCTCCAAAGGCCGTTCGCGAGGTGATACGCGATGCCGACCACGCCGAGGATGTAGACGATCAGCGTCGGCGTGTGGAAGCGCATCTCGCGCGAGATCGCCGCGAACGGCTCCGGGCGGCCGTGCAAGAAGCGTGGCTCGAACCACGCCAGGTACAGGTGCGCGCCGAGGAAAAGGAGCAAGCCGACGGCCGAGAGGCGCTGGAAGACGTACCGCAGATTTGAAAACCCGCCCTGCAGCGGCTTGGGACGGCTGCGCAGCATGCGGACGATTCCCCAGATCGTGTGCCAGAGCAGAGGTCCGAGCACGAGCACGAAGACGAGCACCGTGCTGGCGGCGTTGACGTGCGCGGTGACGGCGGTCTCCCAGGCCTGTGGCGACTGGTAGGCTGCGAGCTGATGCCAGAGATGCACGACCGTCCATACGCCCACGGGCGCGAAGGCGAAGAGCGAGCCGAGCCGCGCCAGGATGAAGTCGCGCGCGATGGTCCGCTCGTCGGGAGCTACGCTGCGGTCGGGCTGATCGGTCGTGAGAGGCAGCGCCATCGTAGGGATCTCCAGTGCGGCTCTTCGGACCCTCTCGCGTCAGGCGGAGCCCGCCCGCGGCGCGCCCTGAGTAGAGCGCGTGTCCGACGCTGTCAAGGCAGCTGCGTGCCGTCGAGCGTCGTGCACACCTTCGATTTGAAGTTCCCGGAGAAGGGGAGTGGGCCGCTCGAGGTAAGCGGCGGGGGCGGGTCATAGGCCAGGATGAAGGTGCCGACGGACTCCCCTCCGGCGGCTTCCGACCAATCCCTGACCGAGATGTATCCGGCGTTTTCCGCGGGGAACGGCGCTACTGGCTTGCCGGTCTTCTCGATCGACGCCTGCGCCAACGACGGATCGGCGCCGATGATCTCGCTTCCGGTTCCCTCGTCCCCCGGGCGGCCAGGCAGGAACGTGCCCAGCCGGTTGTCGCCCGGGAGGAAGAGGATCAACGCGACGTACGCCTCGTGGGGATTCCGGAAATAGTCGGGATTCTGCAGCAGGCGATCGCAGAGCGCCGGCCGATTGCTGAAGATGACGACCTCCGAGGTGCCGGTGACGCCGCCGTCGGCGCTCGTGAGCCTGGCGCGGCCGGAGATCACGCTGTTCACGTTCTCGAACGAGATGAACGGCGTGATGGTGCTCGCGCCGATGGAGCCGTAGACCACGTTGTCGTTGTTGCCGCAGCCGCCCGCGAGCAGCAGCAGCGCAAATGCAGCCTTGCCCATGAGCGACCTCTAGCACGGAGTCGGAACTCCGTTGCGTCCAGGTTCGACGCTGTGTAGGAACCCACATTCATGCGCTGGGAGGATGTTTCCGGACAGGAACGGCCGGTCAGGCTGCTGCGCGGCGCGCTCGAGCGCGGACGCGTGCATCACGCGTATCTTCTCGCCGGGCCGGAGGGTGTGGGCAAAGAGCTCCTGGCGCGCACCTTTGCCCAGGCGGCCAACTGCGAGGTGGACGACGTCTGCGCACGGCCCTGCGGCAGCTGCCAGAGCTGCCGGGGGATCGAACGGGGAAACTTTCCCGACGTCAGCTTCTTGATGCCCCAGACCGAGCTGCTCGCGCGAGGGTTGGTCTCCCGCGCCGACCTGGAAGGCATCCCCTCGAAGGAGATCCGCGTCGACGACGTGCGCGCGCTGGCGAGGCGGCTCTCGTTCGCGGCCCTGCGCGGCCGCCGCAAGATCGCCATCGTCACGCCGGCCGATGCGATGAACGAGCGCGCCCAGAACACGCTGCTCAAGACGCTGGAGGAGCCGCCAGCGGGCACGACGTTCCTGCTGGTGAGCACGAATCCGGACGCGCTGCTGCCGACCATCCGGTCGCGCTGCGCCCGCGTGCAACTCGGGCCCCTGCCGGAAGAGACGCTCGCCGCGCGCCTGCGGCGGGAGGGCGTCGCAGAGGGCGAAGCGCGCGAGCGGGCCGCCCGCGCCCAAGGCAGCTTCTCGCGGGCGCTCGCCGCGCAAGGTGAATGGCGCGAGGTGCTGGAGCAGGTGGAGGACGCGCTCGCGGCCGCCGACGAGCGCGAGGCCCTCGATCTCGCCGAGGCGTACGGCGACCGCGACGCAGCGCTGGAGGTGGCGGAGGCGGTGCACGCTTGGACGCGAGATCTCCTTGTCTCGCGATCGGGCGGGTCGCCGCAGCTGCGCGAGCTCGCCGGCAGGGCGCGGGAGGTTTCGGAGCGCGTCCCGCCGCATTGCCTTCTCGGACAGGCTGCGCTCTGCGCCGAAGTGATCGAGGCGCTCCACCAGAACGGCAACGGCCGGCTGCAGCTCGAGCGCCTCCTGCTCGGAACACGGGAGCTGCGGCATGTCTGACATCGCCGCGCTCATCGGGCAGGCGTCCGCCGGAAAGGCGCCTGCGGTCGTCCTCATCGAGGGCGACGAGTACCTGGCGCGCACCAGCGCCCGCGAGCTGGCGGATGCGATCGTCCCTTCGAGGGAGCGGGCGCTCAACCTGATCGTGCTCGACGCGGCGGCCGGAGCGCGCGAGATCGCCTCGCATCTCGTCACCGTGGGCATGTTTGCCGCCCCCAAAGCGGTCGTGGTCGAGGGCGCCGACGCGTTCGCGGAGGAAGTGGACGCGGAGCGCGAGCTGACGCGGGTGCGCGAGCTCTGGCAAGCGAGACGGCAGCGCGACGCCGCGCGCAGGCTCCTCAAGCTGGTTCGCTCCGCGGGGTGGGGAGCCGCGGACGTCGCCCTCGGATTGAAGACGGGCGCCTCCGCCGCCAAGTGGCGCAAGGACATCGGCGCGGCGCCGGACGAAGGGGACAAGGGTTGGCTGCAGGAGCTCTCCTCCTGGGCGCAGGCGGAGAAGGTGGCGGCGCCGCCCGACGATCTCGAGGTGCTCGTGCAGGCCGTGGAACGGGGTCTTCCGCCGAAGACGCACTTGATCCTGGTGGCGGAATCGCTCCCGCCAAAGCACGCCCTGGTGCGGCTTGCGCAGGAGAAAGGCGCGCAAGTCCGGCGCCGGGCGGAGCGGCGGGGGCGCACCATCGATACGCTGGACATCTCACCTGTGGTCGCGGACGAGCTCGGGCCGCTCAAGAAGAAGCTT
>VBKQ01000388.1 GCA_005879505.1 Deltaproteobacteria bacterium | reverse complement strand
CACACCGACGCGGACCAGCAGGTGAAGGCCCTGGCGCAGAAGAAGAACATCAGCCTCTCGGATTCGCCGAAGAACCCCGAGATGCAGAAGAAGATGGACGAAGCGAAGAACCGGTTCTCGAACATGAAAGGGGCGCAGTTCGACCGCGCCTTCGCGAACCACATGTCGATGGGTCACAAGAGGTTGATCTCGCTGGCGCAGGCCTGGCGGCAGGACTGCAAGGATCAGGACGTATGCAGCCTGATCGATACATTGATGCCGAAGCTGCAGCAGCACGCGCAGATGGCGGACCAGCTCAAGGGGCCGGCGCCGATGGGGAGGGCGCCACCGGAGAACCCTGTCAACCGGTAGCGTAGGTACCAGCTACAAGTCGGGGACACCATGAAATGGTGTCCCCCGGCGACTCGCTGGGCCTGTACCAGCGAAGCGTCTCGAGAGAATGCACAGGCGGGTAAGTCCGGGGGACACCATTTAGATGGTGTCCCCGACTCGTACCGTGTTCAGTGTAGTGCGGCTTATACCGTGTTCAGCATGGTTGCGCGTCTTGCCAAGTGATTACACGTGTGCTTTGGTCCGCCCCCGCGGCGCGTTCGTATTGCTTCGCTTCCCCGAGCTGAAGGAGCGGACGTCGATGACCATCTCGAGACGCAAGCTGATCCAGGTCGCAGGCGCGGGGGCTGCTGCGCTCGCCCTGCCGAAAAAGACTCTCGCAGCGAAGAAGACGCTGCGGATCCTGCAGTGGAACCACTTCGTTCCGGCCTACGACAAGTGGTTCAACGGCCAGTACATCAAGGAGTGGGGCGAGAAGAACGACACCGAAGTGATCGTCGACAACGTCGGCATTCCCGCCATCAATCCCACCGCGGCGGCCGAGGTCTCCGCGAAGAAGGGCCACGACCTCTTCATGTTCCTCTGGCCGCGTCCGGCCTACGAAGAGGACGTGATCGATCACGGCGAGATCTACCAGGAGTGCGAGAAGAAGTTCGGCAAGCCCATCGATCTCGCGATCAAGAGCACCTACAACCCGAAGACGAAGAAGTACTTCGGGTTCTCGGACATGTTCGTCCCCGATCCGATCAACTACCGCATCGACCTCTTCGAGCAGGTCGGCGGCAACGTCGATTCCTGGGACAACATCCGCAAGTACGGCAAGATGATCAAGGACAAGACCGGCGTTCCCGTCGGGATCGGCCAGGCCGCGGAGATCGACACCGCGATGGCGATGCGCGCGGTCCTCTACGCTTTCGGCGGCAGCGAGCAGGACGAGCAGGGCAACATCGTCCTCAACTCGAAGAACACGCTCGAGGCGGTGAAGTTCGTCAAGGCGCTCTACCAGGAGACGATGACCCCGGAGGTGCTCTCCTGGGACGCGTCGTCGAACAACCGGGCGATGCTGGCGGGGAAGGCCTCGGTGGTGCTCAACGCCATCTCCGTCACCCGCGAGGGCGAGAACAAGGGCATGGAGATCGTCGACAAGATCGGCCTCGCCAAGGCGGCGCAGGGACCGACCCGCCGGATGGGTCTCGAGCACGTGATGTCCAACTTCGTCATCTGGAAGTTTGCCGAGAACATCGACGGCGCGAAGAAGTTCCTCGTCGACCTGATCGGCAACTTCCACAGGGCGTACGAGGCGAGCGAGTACTACAACTTCCCCTGCTTCCCCAAGCAGGTGGCCGACCTGAAGGAAACGCTGGCCAACGACAAGAAGGGAAAGCCGGCCGGCAAGTACAGCGTGCTCGCCGACGCCCAGCAATGGGCCACCAACGTCGGGTTCCCCGGCTACGCCAATGCGGCCATCGACGAGATCTACTCGACCTGGGTGCTCAACACCATGTTCGGGCAGGCCTCGACCGGCGCGATGTCTCCCGAGGACGCCGTCAAGGAAGCGGACGCCAAGTGCCGCAAGATCTGGCAGAAGTGGAAGGAGCGGAAGCTGCTGTAGCCCCGGCCCGCAGGGCCGTCGTTCCAGTGGTGTTCCGCGCTCATGGCCATCGTCGAGACGAAGCAGATCCGGAAAGTCTTCGCCGATCACACCGCAGTCGATGGCGTCGATCTGACCACCGAGGAGGGCGAGTTCCTCGTCTTGCTCGGTCCGAGCGGCTGCGGCAAGACCACGCTCTTGAGGATGATCGCCGGGCTGGAGAAACAGACCAGCGGCGACGTGGTGATCGGCGGCACCGTCGTCAACGACCTTCCGCCCCGCGAGCGGAAGATCGCCATGGTGTTCCAGAGCTACGCTCTCTATCCGCACATGACGGTGGCGAAGAACATCGCCTTTCCGCTCAAGGCCGCGGGCATCCCCAAGGAACAGATCGCCGGGAGGGTGCAGAAGGCGGCTTCCATGTTCGGCATCGAGCGCCTCCTGCACCGCAAGCCGCGGCAGCTCTCGGGCGGCGAGCGGCAGCGGGTGGCGCTGGCGAGGGCGATGGTGCGCGAGCCCTCGGTATTCCTCCTCGACGAGCCGCTCTCGAACCTCGACGCCAAGCTGCGCACCAGCGCCCGCGACGAGCTGCAGCACTTCCAGCGCCGCCTGGGAACCACCACCATCTACGTCACCCATGATCAGGTGGAGGCGATGGGGCTCGGCCACCGCATCGCGGTGATGAGCAAGGGGAAGGTGCGCCAGCTCGGGCCGCCGCAGGAGGTCTACAACGATCCGGCGGACACCTTCGTGGCCGGCTTCCTCGGCTCGCCGCCGATGAATTTCTTCGAGCGCAATGGCGCCCTCGTCGGGTTCCGGCCCGAACAGATGCTCCCCCGGGCCGCGTACTCGACGCAGGAGCCCCTGGTGCACGTCTGGTTCCGCGTCGACCGCGTCGAAAACCTCGGAGCTGACCGGCTGCTGTACGGGTCCTTGCGCGACCTCGCGCCCGACGTGAAGATGATCATCAATCTTCCCTTCACGGTCCACCTGCCCATCACCGAAGGGCAGGCGTACGAGTTCTCGGTCAAGGAACGGGATTTCAAGTTCTTCGACAAGGAAAGCGGACTGCGGATCGCGCCGAGGCCGCTGTGAGGGTCGCGGACGATCCCAAGGCGCTGGCGCGCATCCTCATCGCTCCCGCGCTGATCTACATCGGCGCGGTGATCGGCGTGCCGTTCGTCCTCTCCCTCTGGTTCGCGGTGAGCGACGTGACCGTCAGCTCCGCGGCGGGAAACTACGTCGGCCTGGAGAACTTCCGCTCGGCGATGGGCGATCCTTCGTTCAGGCGCGCGCTGCGGAACACCTTTCTCTTCGCGGTCGCCTCGCAGGTGATCGTCGTCATCCTCGCCACCACGCTCGCCGTCGCGCTGCAGAAGGACTTCCGCGGCAAGTGGATCGTGCGCCTGCTCATCCTGCTTCCCTGGGTGGCTCCGGTCTCCCTGGGAAGCATCGGCTGGCTGTGGATCCTCGATTCCATCTACAGCGTGATCAACTACGGCCTCTACCACTGGCTCCACCTCTGCGGTCCGGAGCCGGGAATGACGGCCTGTCCCGTCTGGCTCGGGCAGCCGTCCCTGGCGATGGCCTCGATCATCGGCGTCCAGGTCTGGCGCACCCTGCCGCTCGCCACCGTCATCAACCTGGGCGGGCTCAGCTCGATCCCGCAGGACATCCACGACGCGGCGAACATCGACGGGGCGGGGTTCTTCCGCACCATGTTCCAGATCACCATTCCGCTGGTGCTCCCGATCCTCCTCGTGGCCGTGCTCTTCGGCTTCGTCTTCGCCTTCACCGACATGATCGTTGTCTGGGTCCTGACCCGCGGCGGCCCCTACGACATGACGCAGGTGCTGGCCTCGCTGGCCTTCTTCAAGGGCATCGACGGAGGCGACCTGGCTGGCGCGTCGGCGATCGCGCTGTTCCTCTTTCCGGTGCTGGCAGCCGCCGCCATCCTCCTCCTGCGCCTGGCGAGGCGCGCGGAGGTCATATGAGCGGGCGCGAGAAAGCCGCAAAGGCCGGCCACCGGACCCTGATCACGCTCTTCAGCCTGTTCGCGGCCTTCCCGTTCGCTTGGATGCTGATCACCACCTTCAAGAAGACCAACGACCTGCTCAATCCGAACAGCTTCCCCTTCGGCTACCCGAAGGGCCCGACCCTGGAGAACCTCAGGGTCCTCTTCGAGGAGACGCTGTTCGTCCGCTGGATCGGAAATACCCTGTTCGTCGGCGTGATGGTGGTGATCATCACGCTGCTCCTCGCGGTGCCGGCGGGCTACGCGCTCGCGCGCCTCTCCGGCACCTTCGGCGAGCAACTCGGCATCGGCATCTTCCTCACCTACCTGGTGCCGCCCACCATCCTCTTCATCCCGCTCGCGAAGGTGGTGAGCACGCTCCATCTCCAGGACA
>VBKQ01000387.1 GCA_005879505.1 Deltaproteobacteria bacterium | reverse complement strand
TCTGCCCATCGCATGTGTCGGCGCGGACTGTCCTCACCGCCGCGCCCGCCTCCCGCGCCAGCATGGCCGCCGCGACGGTCTTGCGCACTGGCGTTGCGAGCCACGCGCCGACGAACTTCTGGTTGCGGCATAGCAGCGTGACCGTCATGTCTCCCGAAACAGCGGCGATCTCGACGTACGGATTCGCCTTGCGGGTGTCCAGCATCAGATCTGACTCTTCGCTGGCGCATGACGCCCGTCCGCCCTTGGGCAGGAACAGCTGGGACTCTTGTGGCGAGCGAGCCTGACCCGGCACTCCGATCTTGTCCTTGCGATCGAAGACGAAGCCTTTCGCCTCCATCTGCTGGACGGCCTCGCCGCACGGTGTGCCCCAGGCGATTCCCTTGTATCCCGACGCCGTATCGGCATCGGCACCGAACCCAACCGATGCACCCAGAGCGGCAAGAAGCTTCCACGAGATGTTGCGCATAGCAGTCCTCCAAATCGAAGCCGGTCAGCGCTGGCCGGCTAGCTCGGACGCATCGTCCGCCGGCACGAGCTTCTTCCAGCAGTATCCGCACAGCGTCGCGTCGCGCATTCCGACCTTGCCGCAGTGCGGGCACTTGCGCGTCGGCCTCGCAGGGCCGAGGGCCAGCTCGCAGACGAGCTGCGACCACGCGCCGCGCAACACCGACGATGGCAACGGGAGTGCGGCGATTTCGCGATCCACCTGCTCCGCCGCCGCCCGCAGATTCATCATGTCCATCGCGCTTCTCCTCGCGCAGAACGCCGCTCGAAGCCGCGGGTTTCGCGCGACTTCGAGTCGCGCCGAGGCACCTCCGCGAGTCCGGGATGGGCAGGCGATAAGCGAGACGGAGCAAGTTGAGTCTAAGGGTCCGGCGCGCAATAGCTCGTCAATCGCGACGATGCGGAGGGAGCGGCCCATCCGTCGGGGAGCGATTGGTCCCCTCGAGGGATCCCATGGCATGCGGATTGAGCAGGGACTGCGGAACCTCGAGGTAGGCGATTGCGTCGGCGGCGGCGTCTTCGAGAGTCGGGACGATATGGAGCCGGCCGACTTCCTCCTCTACGCCAGCCTTCTTCAGCACCGAGGCGGGCTGCGCCCGGAGCCCGGCCATGATGCAGAAGATGCGCTGCTGCCGTAGTCGCGACAAAGCGCTCTCCAGCGCGACCAGCCCGGTGACGTCAATGGCCGGCACCGCGCCAAGATAGAGAATCAGCACCTTGGGCGGCTGGCCGATGGCCTTGAGAGCGTCCATTGCCGACTCTGCCGCGCCGAAGAAGAGCGGACCGTTGACCTCGTAGAGCACCACCTCGCGCGGCAGCTTGAGCTTGAGGTGCGGATGCTGCTCATCGACCAGCTCGACCGAGGCCACCTCGGCCATGCGCCTCATGAAGAGGAACGCGGCCAGGATCATCCCCGCGGTGACTGCCACCACCATGTCGAACACCACCGTCAGCGCATAGCAGGTGAGCAGCACCGCCACGTCGCTCTTCGGCGCAACGCGCAGGATATGGGCGAAGTGCCGCGCCTCCGACATGTTCCACGCCACCATCACCAGCAGCGCGGCCAGCGCCGCCATCGGGAGGAACGAAATCAGCGGCGCGAGCAGCAGCACCGCCAGCAGGACGACCACAGCGTGGATCACGGTCGCCATCGGCGAGCGACTGCCGTAGCGGATACCCGTCGCGGTGCGCGCGATGGCGCCCGTGCAAGGGATGCCGCCGAAGAATGGGCAGAGAATGTTGCCTACTCCCAGCGCAAGCAACTCCGAGTCAGGGTCGTGTCTGGTGCCGGCCATCGCGTCCGCGACGACGGCCGAGAGGAGCGACTCGATGGCTCCGAGAAGCGCGATGGCGATGGCCGGGGGAAACAGCGCGCGAAAAGTGGCGAGCGTCAACGGCAGGTCCCCTCCCATGTGCCAGGGCAGTACCGGCAGCGGCGGGAGGCGCGGGATACCGTGCACCTCGACGCCAGAGATGACGGTGACGAAGCGCGAGCCGATGGTCGCCACCTCGAGGTGCAGTGCCCAGGCGAGAAAGGCCGCCAGCGGGAGCGCAACCAGCGGCGCCGGCACGCGCTTGGTCCAGCGCGGCAAGAGCGCGAGCACCGCGAGCGTGAGCAGGCCGATCAACAGCTCGGAGCTCCGCGCAGTGTGGCGCGCCTGCACGTACGACCAGACCCTCTCGAGGAAATGGTCGGCTCTCCCCGCCGGAGCGAGGCCGAGCAGATCCTTGATCTGCAGGACGCCGATCACGGTGCCGATGCCGGCGGTGAACCCGGTCGTCACTGGATGCGGGATGAATTGGATCAGCCGGCCCAGTCGGAACAAGCCCATCGCCAGGAGCAGGACTCCGGCCATTCCGCCGGCGACCAGAAGCCCGGCGAACCCTTGCCGGACAAGAATGGGCGCGAGAATGACGATGAAGGCTGCGGTTGGCCCGGTGACCTGGAAGCGTGAGCCGCCCAGCAGGGGCACTGCGATGCCGGCAACGATCGCGGTATAGAGCCCGTGCTGCGGCGGCACGCCGACGGCGATGGCCAGCGCCATCGAAAGCGGGAGCGCCACGATGCCGACCACCAGGCCCGCGAGAACATCGCGGCGCAAGTCCGTCGCCGAATAGCCTTCGGCGAAGACTGCGCGAAGCGCGGAGCCAGGCAGGCGGCGGAGCGGCGGCGGCTGCGAATGCGCGTACCGGGTCCTTCCCATGAGTGGCCTTCTACCTGATCGTCTCAGCGAGCACCCGCCGCACGTCGCTAAGTGTCGGCGTGCCGCAACCGGAGGGCGTTTGCGATCACCGAGACGCTGCTCAGGCTCATCGCCGCGCTCGCGATCATGGGAGAGAGCAGCAGGCGGAAGGGAGGGTAAAGCACGCCTGCGGCGATGGGCACGCCGAGCACGTTGTAGGCGAAGGCCCAGAACAGGTTCTGCCTGATGTTGCGCAACGTCGCTCGACTGAGGCGCCGGGCGCGGAGGATGCCACGTAGGTCGCCCTTGACCAGTGTGATGTCGGCGCTCTCCATCGCGACGTCGGTGCCGGTGCCCATGGCGATCCCGACGTCCGCCGTGGCGAGAGCAGGGGCGTCGTTGATTCCGTCTCCGGCCATCGCCACCTTGTGGCCGCCGGCGCGGAGGCGCTTCACGACCTCGGCTTTCTCAGCGGGGAGGACTTCCGCCTCGAACTCGTCGATCCCGAGCTTGCGTGCCACCGCTTGCGCTGTGGTGCGGCTGTCGCCGGTCAGCATGACGATGCGCAGCCCTTCTGCGCGCAACGCGCGCAGCGCATCGGGGGCGGAAGGCTTGATTGGATCCGTCACCCCGAGCAGCCCGGCGACCTTTCCATCCACGGCGACGAACACCACGGTTTGCCCCTCGGCGCGCACTGGCTGGGCCCGGTTCGCCTCGGCTGCCGCACCGGTGAATTCCGCGCTGCCGACCGAAACCACGCGGCCCTCGACACTACCGGTCACGCCTTTCCCGGTCAGGGACTGGAACGCCGAGACCGGGACCAGCGATACGCCGCGCGAGCGCGCGCCTTCGACGATCGCATGGGCCAACGGGTGCTCGCTGGCGCGCTCCAGGCTGGCGGCAAACCGCAGGACATCCGCTTCGGTAAATGGGGGCAGTGCGATCACCGAAGCGAGGCGCGACTTGCCTTCCGTGAGCGTGCCCGTCTTGTCCAGGACGAGCGTGTCGACCTTCTCCATGAGCTCGAGCGCTTCGGCTTGGCGGACGAGGATGCCGGCACTGGCGCCGCGCCCCGTCGCGACCATGATGCTCATCGGGGTGGCCAGGCCGAGCGCGCAAGGGCAGGCGATGATCAGCACCGAGACGGCGTTCACGAGCGCGTGCGCAAAGCGAGGCTCGGAGCCCACGAACAGCCAGGCCGCGAACGTGACCACGGCCACTGCGATGACGATCGGTACGAACCACGCCGCAACCCGATCGGCGAGCCGCTGGATCGGTGCACGGCTGCGTTGCGCCTCACCCACCATCCGTACGATCTGCGCGAGCAGAGTCGTCTCGCCCACCCGCTCCGCGCGCATCACGAAGCTGCCAGTCCCATTCACGGTCCCGCCGATGACCCTGTTGCCGGGCTCTCTCTCGACCGGCAACGGCTCTCCCGTCAGCATCGACTCATCGACGGTGCTCCTGCCCTCGATGACGACGCCGTCCACCGGAACCTTCTCGCCGGGCCTGACGCGCAGCATGTCGCCCGGCTGTACGCTTGCGAGGGGAACGTCTCGCTCCTGCCCGTCGGCTTCCACCCGGCGCGCCGTTTTGGGTGCGAGGCCTAGAAGCGCTTTCAAGGCACCGCGGGTCCGGGCACGGGCGCGCAGCTCGAGTACCTGCCCGAGCAAAACGAGCGTCACGATGACGGCGGCGGGCTCGAAGTAGACCGGCACACCGCCATGGGCGGTTCGGATGCCGGCAGGCAGCAGTCCGGGCGCGACGGTGGCTACGACGCTGAACACGAACGCGACGCCGGTCCCGAGCGCGATCAGCGTGAACATGTTCAGGCTGCGGTTCACGACCGATGCCCATCCGCGCTGGAAGAACGGCCAACCGCCCCAGAGGACGACAGGAGTGGCCAGCACGAGCTCGATCCACGCGAGGGTCGGCGGCGAGATCGCGTGCTGCACGGGCTGCCCCGGCAGCAAGTCGGACATTCCGAGCAGGAATACCGGCAAGGTCAGGACGACGCTCACCCAGAAACGGCGCGACATGTCGCGGAGCTCGGGGTTCTCTTCTTCCAGAGAGACCGTGCGCGGCTCCAGCGCCATGCCGCAGATCGGGCACGTTCCGGGCTGGTCGCGCACGATCTGGGGGTGCATCGGGCACGTCCACTCGACGCGCGTCGATTGCGCGGGCGTTGCGGGTTCCAGCGCCATTCCGCATCTGGGGCACGGGCCGGGCCTGTCCGCCTCGACCTCGGGGTCCATCGGGCAAACCCACTTCGTGCCGGCAGGTGCGGACGGTTCCGGGGGGCGTTGCTCCCCCAGGTAGCGCTGCGGGTCGGCCTCGAATCTGGCCTTGCACTTGGAGCTGCAGAAGCCGATCTCGCGGCCCTCGAACACGGTCTTGCCGCCCTTGGGGTGATCGAGATCCACGGTCATGCCACAGACCGGGTCCTTCCCGGTGCGGGAGGCGCCCACCTACGGGTTCCTCTTTCGCGTGGCGCCGTAGCGGACTTCGATCGCTTCAAGCCCGTCACGCTTTTTGCGCGTATGCACCACGACGCGGTCGCCTTGATGGAGGTCCTCCCGGTTGCCGATGGCCTTCGAGCGGATGAAGCGCGTTTCGGGTGTAATCTTCGCTTGCCATTCGTGATTGTCGGTGTCCTTCACCGTGATCTGATCCGGGGCGATGGCCGAGACCGTGCCCTTCCGGTGCGGCCCGCCGCCATGCGCAAGCACCGGGGAAGCTGCAAGTCCCAGGATCACGGCTATCATCAACGCCAGCGTCTTCATCGCGTCCTCCGATCACGGTGATGCCCGCCCTTCGCTGGGGCAGGGTTCTGGCCTTTCAAGAA
>VBKQ01000246.1 GCA_005879505.1 Deltaproteobacteria bacterium | reverse complement strand
CACCGTTCCGCCGCGTGGCGAGAAGCGGATGGCATTTGCGATCAGGTTGTCGAGGATGCGGCCGACCAGCTCTCCGTCGGCGTGGATCTCCACGGGGCGGGAGGGGGGGGCCACCGTCAGCGTCACGCCGCGCTGTTTCGCCACCGGCTGCGCCTGTGCGGCTGCGGCTTCGAGCAGGCCGCCCAGATCCACCGCTCTCACGTCGAGCACGTCGCGGCTGCGCTGCTTCGCTGCCTCCAGGATGCGCTCGGCGAGCTGCATGGCACGCAGGCCCTGCCGCGCGCAGGCCGCGGCGCACTCACGCTGGGCCGGAGTCAGCGAGGCGTCGCGCGCAAGCAGCTCCGCATTGCCGATCACCGCCTGCAGCGGGCTGCGCACGTCGTGCGCCGCGTCCGCCAGGCCTCCCTCCAGCGCGGCCACCCGCTCGTTGAGGCGCTCGACCCGCGAGACCAGGTCCAGCCTCTCGAGCACGGCGCGGAGCCTGCGGAAGAGCAGCTCCGGCTCACCCGGGACGACCACATCGTCCGCCCCGGCCGCGAAGTACGCCGCGCCCGGCCTGCCGAGAACGACCAGCCATCCGACGCGCCCGCGGTATTGCGTCAGTTCGGTTCCGGGATCGACCGCGACCAGCACCTCCGCGCGGGAGGCCCCGTCATCCGGCTCCGCTGGAATGCCGCCCCGAGACAGGCGCGTACAGAGCCGCCGCGCCTCGGCCGGCGGGGCAGCAACGCGCACCCGGATCGTTTGGCCGACCGGCATCGCGGCTCCAGGGAAGATTCGACTTTGCAGCACGGAATTTTACCGCGCGGCGGACCGAGCCGCCAACGGACAGATTCAAGCGCGCCTGGCTGCGACCAGGTATTCGCGGTTTCCCGCCGGTCCCTGCAAGGGCGATTCCATCGACCCGAGAACCTCAAACCCGAGCCGCCTGAATTCGCTGGAGATCTCCCCGACGACGCGGGCATGTACAGCGGGGTCGCGCACCACTCCACCTTTGCCGACCTCCGCCCTGCCCGCCTCGAACTGCGGCTTGACCAGCACGCAGGCCCAGGCGTCGGTGGGCCGCAGCGCCGCGGCCAAGGCGGGAAGCACCAGCCTGAGTGAAATGAACGAGAGGTCCGCGACGGCAGCGCTGCACGGCTCGGGCAGCCGCAGGGCGCGGGCGTTCACGCGCTCGTGCACCACCACGCGCGAGTCCGCGCGCAACCTGGGATGGAGCTGCCCGTAACCGACATCCACCGCGTGCACCCGCAGCGCACCACGCTGCAGCAGCACGTCGGTGAACCCGCCGGTGGAGGCGCCCAGGTCCACGCAGACGCGGCCGGCAATCAGCAGCGCGAAGTGATCGAGCGCCTTTTCCAGTTTGAGCCCCCCGCGGGACACGTAGGGCAACTGCTCTTTCACCCGCAGCTCCACGGCGGAATCGAGGAGCTGCCCGGGTTTGTCCACCCGGTGATCGCCCGCGATCACGCTGCCCGCCAGGATCAGCGCCTGCGCCCTGGTCCGCGACTCGGCGAGCCCGCGCTGTTGCACGAGCACGTCCGCCCGCACCTTCATCGGCGCTGTTCGGGAGTGGCCGGCGCCGCCGGCCCGATCAGCTGGGCAATCCGCGAAAGCAGCCGCTCCATGTCGATCGGCTTGCTGAAGTAATCGGAAGCGCCCGCGGCAAGGCCGGTGCGGATGTCGTTCGCGGTCTTCTTCGCGGAGATGAAGATGACCGGGATGTCGCGGAACTCGTCGTTCTTCTTCACCGCGCGGCAGAGCTCGAAACCGTCGATCCAGCTCATCATCACGTCGAGCAGGATCAGATCGGGCCGATCGACGTGGAGGGTGGAGATCAGCCGCAGGCCGTTCGCCGCCTGCGACACCTCGTAGCCCTCCAGCTCGAGGGCCATCTTCAGCATCTCGCGCGTCTCGCGGTCGTCGTCGACGATGATGATCTTCTTGCGCCCTGCCATGTGCTTTCTCCGACGCGCGACGGGGACGTTGGATCTACTTCTCCTGTCCGGAGAACGGCGCGGTCCGGTCACCCTCCAGCAGCACCTCCACCTTGCGCTCCGCTTCCTCCAGTTTCGTTGCTCCCGCCCGGGCGAGCCGGATCCCCTCCTCGAATGCCGCGATCGACTCCTCCAGCGAGAGGCCGCCTCCCTCGAGGCGCTCCACCACCCGAGCGAGGCGCGCGACGATGTCCTCGTACTTCTCGGAGACGGGCTGTGCGGCTGCGTCGGCCACGCGAGTCCTCCTAACATCCGGCGTGCTGCGTTTCTAGCCCCGCGGGCGAAAGAGCAGCCCCGAGGTCACTCCGACCTACAAGCAAAAATTTCTCAGCCGTCTCCGCTCCCCTTCTTCGTCTCTTCGACTTGTGCGGAAAGCTCGCCTTCGTGCAGCCGGACGCGCACCCGCTCGCCCGGCTGGACCTGGGAGGCCTGCACCAGCGCGTGCCCGCGGGCGTCGAATGCCACCGCGTAGCCGCGCGCCAAGACCTTCAGCGGCGAGAGCGCATCGAGCCGCGCCGTCAGCCCCTCATAGCGATGCCGTCGCGCCGCGAGCGTCCGGGCGGCGAGGGAGCCCAGTCTCTCTTGCAGCCGCGCCACCTCGCGTTCCAGCCGATGCAACCTCTCGCGCGGGTGCTGTGCCTGCAAGCGATCGCGCAGTGCCCGCAGCATCTGCTGACGCGCCGCCAGCGGACCAGTGATGAGATCTTCGAGCCGCTGCCGCGCGCGATCCAGCCGCAGCTTGCGATCGCCGATCAGCCGGCGCGGATCGGCGACGCGGGCGCGCAGCTTGTCGGCCTGTCCGCGCTTGCGCTCGAGCTGCGCGCGCATCGCGCGGCCGAGGCGCGCTTTTCGTTGCGCGAGCTCGGCCACCAGCTCGTCCTTGACGCGCGCGATCAGCTCGGCTGCCGCGGTCGGGGTGGGGGCCCGCACGTCCGCACAGAAGTCGGCGATGGTGACGTCGGTTTCGTGCCCCACCGCGCTCACCGTCGGCACCGGGCAGCCGCAGAGGGCGCGGGCCACGACTTCCTCGTTGAACGCCCAGAGGTCCTCCAGGCTGCCGCCGCCGCGGGCAACGACCACCACGTCGACGCGCGGCTGCTTCGCGGCGCGCACGATCCCGCGCGCGATCTCCTGCGCGGCGCCGTCGCCCTGTACACGGGCGGGAACGATCAGCACGGGCAGGTTCGGGTAACGCCGGTGGAGGACGCGGAGGAAGTCATGGACCACCGCGCCGCTCGGGCTGGTCACCAGGGCGATGCGGCGCGGAAGGAACGGCAGCCTGCGCTTGCGTGCCGCTTCGAACAGGCCTTCCTTCTGCAGCCGCTCCTTCAGCTGCTCGAACGCGACCTGCAGGGCGCCGGCCCCGAGCGGTTCGACCGTGTCGCAGACCAGCTGGTATCTTCCCTGGGGCTCGTACACCGCGAGCCGGCCGCGCGCCACCAGCGACAGCCCGTTCTGGACGGAGAAGCGCAGCCGCCGCGCCTCGGTACGGAAGAGGACGGC
Organism: Deltaproteobacteria bacterium; assembly: GCA_005879505.1. Classification (GTDB taxonomy): domain Bacteria; phylum Myxococcota; class Myxococcia; order Myxococcales; family 40CM-4-68-19; genus 40CM-4-68-19. Next base: position 758 of record VBKQ01000246.1, on the reverse strand, counting down.
GTCGATGCAGGCATCCGCGTCCTTGAGCGTGAAATAGAGGTGGCCGCTCGATGGCGCCCGCAGGTTCGACACTTCGCCCTTCACCAGGATCGAGGGGAAGCGGCCCTCGAGGATGGCCTTGAGCTCGCGGGTGAGCTCCGATACCGAGTAGATACGTGGGCCACCGGCGCGCTTGCCGAACAGGTCGAACTGTCCGGCGGAGGTGGCGGGTTTGGGGGGCAGCCTCTCCGGCATCAATCCGCCCCTCTCCCGGCGAGCCTTCCCATCCAGTGCAGGGCTTTCATCGACGTCTCGTCGCTCGCGGGAAGCGTCTCGACGACCAGCCGGAAGCCGCTGCGCGCCGACTCCGGGTCGTCGTCCTTGGCCATGTATGCCTGCAGATATATCGCTCTCGCGCGCGCGGAGATCCGCAGCGGCGTCGGGGGCCCGCCTGCGTCTCAGAGACGTCCGCCAGATCGGGTGGGCATCCAGTGGCGCGTGCGCTCCCTCCGCCGGGGTGGCCGCGGCCGGCCTTGGAGCAACCCGCGATTCAGCGGCGGCGGCGCGCTCCTCCTCCGCTTTCGCCGCTTGAATGGCTCGCGCAATCTCCGCATCCGCGCCCTCCAACTCGGCGGCAACGGCCAGCCGGCCACGTCCCTCCGCGAATCTCCCCTCCTTGACGAACGCGTTCCCTTCCTCGAGCTTCCGCAGCGCCACCGCACGGGCGGCCTCTCGGTGCGCCTGCGCCTCGAACTGCCCCGTCATCCTCTGCCGGCGCA
>VBKQ01000245.1 GCA_005879505.1 Deltaproteobacteria bacterium | reverse complement strand
TCCTTCGTCTCCGTATTCCTCTCGCTCATCCTGATGCTGGTTGGCATCCGGGTCCTCGGCGAGACGAACTGGGCGCCGATCAGCGCGATGGCCAACGTGATGCAGGCGGTTTTCGCCGTGCTCGCTCCGGGCCATGTGCCGATCAACATGATCGGCTCGGGCATGAGCGGCGCGGTGGCGGCGAACGGCGAGCACCTGATGCAGGACTACCGGGCGGGGAAGATCGTCGGGTCGACGAACCGGAACCTGACGATCCTGCAGCTGATCGGGGTTCCCATCGGCGCCCTCGCCGTTGCCGTCGCCTATCCCCTGGTGCGCGCCAAATACGGCATCGGCGGGGAGGGAGGACTCTCCTCACCGATCAGCGTGAAGTGGGCGGGATTCGCGGAGCTGCTGTCGAAGGGATTCGGGGCCCTTCCCTCCAGCGCCCTCTATGCGCTCCTCATCGCCCTGGTCATCGGCGTGGTCCTGACGCTGCTCGAGTCGCATCCGCGGGTCGGCCGCTGGATCCCGTCGCCGACGGCCGTCGGGCTCGGGATGTTGATCCCTGGATTCGCCGTCGTTCCCATGATCATCGGCGGCGCGACCCAGTTCGTGTGGCAGAAGGTGAGTCCAAGAAGGGAAGAGGTCTACAACACGCCGCTCGCGTCAGGCTTCATCACCGGAGAGGCGCTGGTGCTGCTCATCCTCGCTGCCGCAGCGTTCAGGTAGAACCGCCATCCGCCGCAGGAAGGCGGCATAGCGGCCGCGCTTGTAGTGTTTACGAGCGACGGATATGAGAGGCCCTTCCACCCCGCTCCAACCAAAGGACTGACACGAATGGCACAGAACACAGCTCCCGCTCAGACGCCCACCGCGAACGGCCCTTCGAACGTGGCGCCGCTTCCGACCCCTGCATCGCGCAGCCCCGAGCTGAACGCGCTGCTCGGCAAGGGTAGCCAGTTCGAGGGCAAACTGATCTTCGAGGGCACCGTCCGCATCGACGGCAAGTTCTCCGGCGAGATCATCTCGACCGACCAGCTGATCATCGGCGAGGGCGCCGAGGTGAAGGCGAACGTCAAGGTGGGGACGATGACCTGCCTGGGCGACTACCAGGGCGACGCGACCGCCTCGAAGGCCATCGAGCTGAAGGCGCCGGCAAAGGTGCGCGGCAATCTCACGACCGCCTCGGTCGTCATCGACCGCGGCGTCTTCTTCGACGGCACCTGCAAGATGGACACCGGCTCGGGCCCCAACCCGCCGAAGAAGTAGGCAAGACAAACCGCAGAGCGCGCGGAGCGTCTGTGCGCTCAGCGCGCTCTGCGGTCGATCCGAACCGCCTGGTTACTGCTTCGAGACGGGCGCCGACTGCGTATGCGGCGCAGAAACCGCGACCTTGATCTGCCGTGGCTTCGTCTCGGGCCGCTTGGGCAGGAAGACGCGCAGCACGCCGTCCTTCGACTCAGCCGTGATGTGCTCCACGTCCACCGTGCTCGGCAGCGTGAATGTCCGGCTGAACGAGCCGTAGGTGCGCTCGACCCGGTGATACCCGTCGCGCTTGTCCTCGTGCTCCAGATTGCGCTCACCCTTCAGGGTGAGCGTGTTGCCCTCGACCTGGATCTCGACGTCCTTCGCATCGACTTCCGGCAGCTCCGCCTTGAGCGTGATGCCTTCGGAATCCTCGAAGATGTCGACCAGCGGCGACCAGGTCGCCACCATCGACTGCTCGTCCTCGCGGCCGCCGCCGCGGTAGGCGGAGTCGAAGGTGCGGAAGAGCTGGTCCTGCAGCGCGACCAAGTCGCGGAAGGGATCGTTACGACGAATGATGGCCATACCTCTGCTCCTTTCAAGCAAAGAAAATCCTATGGGATGCCGGAGGGGCTTTCCCTCGTTCCCGTCGGCGACCGCAACGTAAGACAGCAAGGGGTCTCGTCAAGGCCCCGGGCTCCGACGCCGGCTGACGCTTCAGATCAGCGTTGGAATGCAGCGGCTACTTGCGGCGGCGCGGTGAGACCGCGTGCTCGAGGTCGCGAAGCGCGCGCCCGTTCGGCAGGTCCTCGACCAGCCCTCCGGGAACGCCGCCCTCGGCCACCACGGTGGCGAGCGGATGTTCCTTGTGGCGGCCCTTCGGGCGGCGCATCTTGCCGAGCTCCTTCTTCGCCACCCTGACCAGGCGGTCGGCGGCGACGTCCAGCGCGCCGTAGACGTCCGGCGTGGTCTGCTCGATCTGGATGGTCCGCGCACCCGGCATGCGGAAGGTCAGGTGGCACTGCTTCGACTCGCCGCGGTTGCGGTTGTCGATGCCGACCTCGACGCGCAGCTCGGCCGCCTCGTTGTCGTAGAAGCGGCGCAGCGGCTTGACCACGTGCTCCTGGGCGTATCGCCGCAAGCCCTCGCTGACCCGCATCTGCTTGCCCTGCACAATGAGCTTCATCCGGCAAAACTACGCATAGCCACTCGACGCCGCAGCGCATTGACCCTGTCTGCCCCACGTGTTAGGTAGCCGCGCCTTCAGGGTTTTTGCAGGAGCAGCCGACTTGATCGCCTCGAGCGTCGCCCGACGTTACGCCCGCGCCCTGCTCTCGCTCGGGGTGGAAGAGGGCCGCTTCGAGCAGTACGGCGACGAGCTGGAATCCGTCGTGGCGGCGATGAAGCAGAGCGGGGAGCTCCGCTTCATGTTGGTCAATCCCGGTTATGCGCCGCAGCAGCGGCACGCGGCCGTCGACGCCGTCGCCGGCGCACTCAAGCTGTCTGCCGTGACGGTCAATTTCCTCCGGCTGCTGGTCGACCGCCAGCGCATGGGCGCGCTTGCGGAGATTGCCCGCTTGTACCGGGCGCTGGTCGACCGCCAGGCGGGCCGGATTCGCGCCACGGTGACCTCCGCCGGACCGCTCAGCGAGCACGAGCTGGAGCGCCTGCGGGAAGCGATCGGGCGCACGACGGGCCGCGCCGTCGTGCTGGAGTCGAAGACGGATTCGTCGCTCATCGGCGGCGTGGTGGCGCAGGTGGGCCCGACGATGCTGGACGGCAGCCTGCGCACCCAGCTCGAGCGCATGCGCCAGGAGCTGAAGAGAGCGCCGCTCTAATCACCGCGCAGTCACGGAGCAGAGCACATGGCGGAAATCCGGGCCGACGAAATCAGCCGCATCCTCCGCGAGCAGATCAAGGGCTACGGCAAGCAGGTGGAGGTGAGCGAGACGGGCACCGTGCTCTCCACCGGAGACGGCATCGCGCGCGTCTACGGGCTCGAGGGGGTGATGGCCGGAGAGCTCGTCGAGTTCCCCAAGGACCTGATCGGGTTGGTGCTCAACCTCGAGGAGGATTCCGTCGGCGTCGCGCTGATGGGCGATCAGGAGCACCTGCGCGAGGGCGACGTCGTCAAGCGCACCGGCCGCATCGCCGACGTCCCGGTCGGGCCGGAAGTGATCGGCCGGGTCCTCAATGCGCTCGGTGAGCCGATCGACGGGAAGGGTCCGGTCGGAGGAAAGGAGCGGCGCAAGATCGAGGTCAAAGCGCCCGGCATCGTCGCGCGCGAGTCGGTGAAGGAGCCGATGCAGACCGGCATCAAGGCCATCGATTCGATGATCCCCATCGGCCGAGGACAGCGCGAGCTGATCATCGGCGACCGCCAGACCGGCAAGACGGCGGTGGCGGTGGACGCGATCATCAACCAGAAGGGCCAGAACATGTTCTGCATCTACGTCGCGATCGGCCAGAAGCAGTCGACGGTCGCGCGCGTCGTGGACCGGCTCAACCAGCACGGGTCGATGGAGTACACCACCGTCATCACCGCGAGCGCCTCCGATCCCGCGCCGCTGCAGTTCCTCGCGCCCTACACCGGCGTGACGATGGGCGAGTACTTCCGCGACAATGGCCAGCACGCGCTCATCATCTATGACGACCTCTCCAAGCAGGCGGTGGCGTACCGGCAGCTCTCGCTGCTCCTGCGCCGTCCTCCGGGGCGCGAGGCGTATCCAGGCGACGTCTTCTATCTGCACAGCCGTCTGCTCGAGCGGGCCGCGAAGCTTTCCCGCGAGCGCGGCGGCGGCTCGTTGACG
>VBKQ01000370.1 GCA_005879505.1 Deltaproteobacteria bacterium | reverse complement strand
CCCCGCCCAGACCAGCGGGACCGTCAGCGCCAGCTTGAGCGCGCTGACCCGGAACATGAACTGGTTCTGGGCGCGCGCGCGCATGACACCGTCGAGCGGCAGCGCCGCCATGGGGATGGAGAGGATGGCGACCCGGAAGATGGGTACCGCGCCGAAGTAGCGGTCGGTGAAGAGAAAGCTGATCAGCGTCGGGGCGGCGATCGCCAGCAGCGCCATCGTCGGCACGAACACGAACGAGAGCCGCGCTACCGCTTCGCGAAACAGCCGCAGCGCGCCTTCGTTGTCGCCGTTCACGTCGTGCTCCGCGATCCCGAGCTGCAGGACCTCGGACACCGGCGTGTAGAGCATGTCGATGATGGGAAGCTGGAAGCACCCCACAGAGTACACCGCGAAGGCGGCGGCGGTGACGCTCGCGCTCACCAGGTAGCTGTGGAACTGCTGCTGCGGGATCACCAGGGCGAAGGCCGCCCCGAACGGGAGGGTGTAGGCGAGCTGGCGGCCCAGGTCTCGCCGGGAAAACTGCAGCCCGCCGCCGGCGAGCGCGATCCAGCATGCGGCCGCCTTCGCCGAAGTAGCGATCACCACACCGGCGAACGCGCCGGCCACGCTGTGTGTCCAGAGAGCGCTGGCGATCAGGCAGAGCGTGTAGAAGCCTTCGGAGGCGAGGCGGACCGCGGCGCTGGCAGGAATGCGCCCTTTCGCCATCAAGGCGAGGTCGAAGCACGAGGCCGCGAGGCGCATCGCGGTGAAGGCAGCGACGTAGGGCATCACGCTCGTCAGCTCGGGATTGTGGAACGCCGAGGCGACGAGCGGACCCAAGCCCAGCAGCAGGGCGGCGGCGACCACCCCGAGGGCCGTCGTCAGCACGAGGGCATGCGACTCCCAGAGCCGCTTCTTCGTCGGCTCGCGAGGCACGAAGTAGACCAGGCTCTGGTTGAGCCCGAGCGGCAGGACCAGCACGAGAGTATTCGAGAGCAGCCAGGCCTGCTTGAACGTACCGTAGCTTTCGGGGAGAAGGACCCGCGCCAGGACCATCGGGATGGCGAAGGTGAAGCCCGCCACCCCGAGGCGGGCGAGCATCAGCGGTCCCGCGCGTCGCAGGATGGAACCATGCGGCTTTTCGGGCATCCCCCCTCCGTGCCGAACACGATGTGCAGCAATCGCAAACCGGACAAGCTGCTTTGACGCAACGCGGTATGAGTTAGAATGCCAACCATGAAGACCAAGACGGAGCTGCTCAAGGACGCCCGGTCCAAGGTGCCGGAAGTACGGCCCCTGGAGCTGTCACGGCAGTCGCCCAAGCCGGTCATCATCGATGTCCGGGAGAAGCAGGAGACCGACGGCGGCATGCTGCCGGGCGCCAAGCACGTCCCGCGCGGATTTCTCGAGCTGCGGATCGAGGAGACGGTCCCCGATCGTGGCGCGGATGTCGTCCTCTACTGCGCGAGCGGCACGCGTTCGCTGCTCGCGGGCAAGACACTGGAGGACATGGGCTACACGCGGGTCCGCAACCTGGCCGGCGGGTTCAGCGCGTGGAAGGACGCCGGGCTACCGCTGGACATGCCGGTGCGTCTGACCGAGGCGCAGCGCGCCCGGTACAGCCGGCACCTCATGATTCCCGAAGTGGGCGAGGTCGGGCAGGCGAAGCTGCTCAAGTCCAAGGTCCTTCTGATCGGGGCCGGGGGGCTCGGGTCGCCGGCCGCCCTCTATCTGGCCGCGGCGGGCGTCGGGCGGATCGGGATCGTCGATGACGACGTGGTCGACGAGTCCAATCTGCAGCGCCAGATCCTGCACACTACCGACCGGGTGGGGATGCCGAAGACGGAATCGGCGAAGAAGACGCTGCAGGCGCTCAACCCGGAGGTCGTGGTCGACGAGCACCGGGTGCGGTTGAACCGCGACAACGCCTTGGAGCTGTTCTCCAAGTACGACGTCATCGTCGACGGCTCGGACAATTTCGGGACGCGGTACTTGGTGAACGACGCCTGCGTGCTGCTGGAGAAGCCCAACGTCCACGGGTCCATCTTCCGATTCGACGGGCAGGCGACCACGTTCATCCCGGGCGGCGGGAGACCGTGCTACCGCTGCCTATTCCCCGAGCCGCCGCCGCCGGAGCTGGCGCCGTCGTGCCAGGAGGCGGGCGTCCTCGGTGTTCTGCCCGGAGTCATCGGGCTGGTGCAGGCGGTGGAGACAGTGAAGCTGCTGCTGGGCAAAGGCGAGCCGCTGGTTGGGCGGCTGCTGCTGTACGACGCGCTGGAGCAGAGGTTCCGGGAAGTGAAGTACGTTCGGGATGCAAATTGCCCGGCGTGCGGAGAGCACCCCATGCGGGAACTTTTGCCGGAGTACACCGAGGCGAGCTGCGCGATTGCGCCCCGGCGGGCTACCGGCGGCCCCGGCCAGCACAGCGTAACGGCGCAGGCGTAGCGTTCAGTCTAAGAGCCTCCTTGCCGTCCTGCGGACGGCAAGGCGTTACCCATAGCTTTTCTCCTGCTTCTCTTGCTCTTCCTTGCACCGGATGCACATGGTGGTGACCGGCCTGGCTTCCAGGCGCTTGACGGAGATCTCTTCCTCGCAGATCTCGCAGATCCCGAACGTGCCGCTCTCGATCCGCGCCAGCGCGTCGTCGATCTTCTTCAGCAGGAACTTCTCGCGATCGCGCAGGCGGAAGACCATGCTCTGCGTGTACTCCGAGGAGGCCAGGTCGATCTCGTCCGGCAGATCGTCAGTATCGAAGGCGGCTTCCTCGCTGAGCGTCTTGCGCGCGCTCATGAGGAGGTTCTTCTTCGATTCCTCGAGGATCTTCCGGAAGCGCTTCAAGTCCTTCTGGTTCAAGGTGCTGCCCCCGCGCAACGTTGCTGCTCGACTGGGTGCCATCGATTCGCTCCGGCGAAAGGGCCGGTAAAAAAGAGGCGGAATACTAGGGACGCATTAGGGTCCCGTCAAGGCGAACGTTCATGGCCGACAGCAAGCTCGATCGCGAGTTCCTGCGCAGCATCCTGACGCTGGCCGCGAAACCCGCGGTCGATCACCTGCTGATGGTCACCGACGTCCCCCTGTCGAAGGATGACATACGCGGACGGCCGATCAAGAAGAAGATCATCTACGCCGTCAGTGAGGAGCAGCTTGCGCACAACCTGCGCAAGCAGGGTTACGTCTGCGTCACCGTCCCGCCCTACGACTATTCGCGGATCGAGAAGGTGAAGGTGGCGCTGGTCGCGGCCGTCACCGCTGACGCGCTGCGCGATGGCGAGGACGTGCTCTGCCTGACCGGGCGGACGGGATCCCGGCTGCCGGACACCGTGGTGCGGCTGCAGATCGGCCGCGGTTTCGAGGAGAAGTCCTCCATCGACACCCAGGGGCTCGGCGACGAGTTCAGCCCGCAGGTAGTCGAAGCGCTGGTCTCCCTGGCGATGGCCATCGGACACGAGGGATTCGAAGGGCACCCCATCGGCACCATCTTCGTGCTCGGCGAGTCGACCACGGTGATGGAACACAGCAAGCAGCTCACCATCAACCCCTTCCAGGGGATCTCGGAGGCCGAGCGGAACGTGCTCGACCCGTCCATCCGCGAGGCCATCAAGAACTTCGCCGTGCTGGACGGTGCCTTCATCATCCGCGAGGACGGAGTGGTGCTCGCCGCCGGCCGCTACCTCCAGGTCGGCGAAGGCAAGGTGGAGCTGCCACTCGGCCTCGGCGCCCGCCACGCCGCCGCGGCGGCGATCACCGTCGAAACGAACGCCGTGGCCATCTCCGTGTCCCAGTCCAGCGGAACCGTCCGCGTCTGGAAGGGGGGGCAGGCAGTCCTCGAGCTCCAGCAGGTCGCTCGGCGGTCCTGATCCCGTGATAGATGGCGACCTCGATGTCGCATCGCTTCCTCGACGCCTGCCGGCGCCGTCCCGTCGACAGCACCCCGATCTGGCTCATGCGCCAGGCGGGCCGCTATTTGCCGGAGTACCGCGCCGTCCGCGCCAGGGTCTCCTTTCTCGAGCTGTGCAAGACCCCGGACCTGGCCGCGGAAGTGACGCTGCAGCCGGTCGACATCCTCGGCGTCGACGCCGCCATCCTCTTCAGCGACATCCTCGTCGTCTGCGAAGCGATGGGGATGAAGCTCATCCTCGAGGACGAGGGCCCGCAGTTTCCCACGCCTCTGCGCACGCAGGCGGACGTCGACAGGCTCCACATCGCGGATCCGGAGCGGGAGCTCGGATACGTGATGGAAGCGATTCGCAGGACCCTGAAAGGTCTCGGCGGGCGCGTTCCGCTCATCGGCTTCTGCGGCGGTCCCTGGACGCTCGCCGCGTACATGATCGAGGGCAAGACCTCACGCAGCTTCGAGCGCGCGAAGGCGGCCCTCTTCTCCGACGAGAGGCTGGCGCACGAGCTGCTAGGCAAGATCGCGGATACGCTCGTCGCGTACCTGAACGCGCAGCTCGCCGCGGGCGCGCACGCGCTGCAGATCTTCGATTCCTGGGCGGGCGCGCTCGGCCCGGAGGACTACGCGAAGTTCGGCGCGCCGTACATCGCGCGGGTGATCGCCGGCCTCGAGCGCGACGCGCGGGATCCGCAGCCCGTGATCGTGTTCGGAGTAGAGACCGGGGAGCTGCTCGCCCAGCTCGCGGCCACCGGCGCGGACGTCGTCGGCGTGGACTGGCGCGTTCCTCTCGACGAGGCGCGCGGCCGCGTGGGGCCGGGTGTCGCGCTGCAAGGAAACCTCGATCCCGCGACCCTCTTCCTGCCGCTAGCCGAGCAGGAGATCCGCGTCGCGCGCGTGCTCGAGCTGGCCGACCGCGCCGGCCCAGGGCACATCTTCAATCTCGGCCACGGCGTGATCGTCGGAACGCCGGTCGAGAACGCGAAGGCGCTCGTCCGGCAGGTGCACGCCCACACGCCTCCCCGCTGAGCGGCGGCGGGGCAGCGCCTTGCCGTTTGGTTGCGTCCCAGCGTGCGCTGCACAGCTTCAATGCCAAGGAGACCACCATGACGCTGATCGCGCGGGGGATCGTATTCGCTTTGGCATTTGCGCCGGGGCTTGCGTACGCCGCGAAGGCCTCCGATGAGAAGATGACCGACGCCCGCCTCGTCGCCCTGCTCCACCATGTGAACCAGGATGAGATCGCCGCCGGCAAGCTGGCGCAGCAGAAAGGGCAGAGCGTCGACATCAAGGCCTACGGCAAGAGGCTGGTCACCGATCACAGCAGCTCGGATCAGGAAGTCATGGCGGCGGCGAAGAAGGCCGGCATCTCCCCGAGCGACAGCGCCCTGACCGCGAACGACAAGGAGATGATGCGGTGCTGACGCAGGACCACCAGCACATGATCTCGCTGCTGCGCGACCACAAGGGCGACCTGCAGTCGCCGGAGCTGAAGACGCTGGTCGACAACACCATTCCGGTGCTGGAGAAACACAAGGACCTGGCGAGGAAGGCGCTGAGGAATGCGCCGCCGCCGGCAAACCTGGGGCGGACACCGAACCCCCCAACCCGGCGGTAAGTGTCAGTTAACCAGACTGAACGAGCGGAGTTACCCGAGATCCCGGTGCGCGACGCTAAGGCTTTACGATCTGCACTCGCCCATCCTCATTTTTCAGCGTCAATGAGCTGGCCGTTCCTTTCGCCTCCAAGATCACGTACGTGTCCTTCGTGTTCGACGGGCCGGCAAGGCTCAGCCCTGCGGCTTGCTCTGACGCACCGATCTTCACTGACGGACGCCCGCGCTCCGTGATCAGCCGCAACAACACGGTCTCATGCTCTTGCGCCTCTGCCGGCAGCACGCCGATCGATGCTCGAACTCGACCCCGCTCATCCACGATCTCCAGCGCACGACCTCGCAGCACCGGGGAGACTTCGGCGCTGGCCGGACGTGTGCGCGCAAGAGTGAAAATCAGAAGGGCCAGGTTCACCAGAGTGAGGACGACGAGAAGCCGCTGCGTCTTCATGGTTTTCTTCCTGTTTCCTCGCTGAACCGATGCCGCCAGGGCCGCGAGGACGGGAGAATACAGGCAGTGGATGGATTCTTTGCGAGTCGCGCAGGGAGGCTTCGGCTGGTAAACCAGCGGCGTGATTCCCATCCGCCTTCCGGCCAAGCCACCCCATACGGGAGTCTTGCTCCTCAATCTGGGCGGCCCGGATTCGTTGGAGGCGGTTGAGCCCTACCTCGAGAACCTCTTTCGCGATCCGTTCCTGATCCGCATTCCGCTGCTGCGAGGGCCGTTGCGGCGGTGGTTCGCGCGGGCCGTAGCCCGGCGTCGCGCCCCGCACGTGCGCGAGCTGTACAGGGAGATCGGGGGCCGGTCTCCAATCCTTCCGCTCACGGAAGCCCAGGGCCGTCGTCTGGAAGAGCAGCTGGGGCCGGGCTTCCGCTGCTACGTCGCGTTCTCCGCCTGGACGCCGTACATCCGGGACGCCGTGGAGCGGGCGCGGGCGGACGGGTGCTCGCGGCTGGTGGGCGTCTCGCTCTATCCGCAGTGGTGCTCCGCGACTACCGAGTCGGCCTTCTCCGATCTGCGAAAGGCGGTCGCGGGATCGCTGCCGCTCGCCGAGGTGGATCGCTACCCGGACGACCACGAGTACCTCGACGCGCTCAGCAGCACGGTGAACAACGCGCTGCGCCGGTTTCCCGCTCCGGCGCGCGCGCACATCCTCTTCAGCGCGCACGGCGTGCCGATCAGCCTGATCCGACGCGGCGACCCATACGAGCGCGAGATCCACACCACCGTAGCTGGCTTGGTCCAGCGCCTGCCGCCGGGCCAGAAATGGTCGCTGAGCTACCAGAGCAAGGTCGGCCCGGTGAAGTGGCTCGAGCCCGCGACGGCCGACCACATTCCGGAGCTCGCCCGCCAGGGTGTTCGCGAGATCCTCGTGGTCCCCGTGGCCTTCGTGTCCGACCACATCGAAACCCTGCACGAGCAGCGCATCCTCTTGCGCGGCATCGCCCAGGCGGCAGGCGTCGAGCGGTACGAAGTGGCCAACGCCCTCAACGACTGCCGGCTGTACGCGCGAGCCCTCGCCCGCCTGGTTCGTAAATCACTCGATTCCAAAGCACTTTTCGAACTTCCCGCCGCCAGCTGACTTCCGCGCCCGGCGATTCGTGCTACGGAACGCCGTCCATGAAGCAACGCGCGCCCTCCCAGGGGCCGAGCAGTGCGCAGCCGCAGCCGAGCTCGGAAGCAGAGCCGGTAGCGCCGCTTTCCTCCTGGCAGAGGTTCAAGCGGGTCCTGCTGGGTGGGCCCAAGGACATCGAGGACCCGCAGCTCTTCCACGCGCTTTCGCTGGCGGCGTTCCTGGCTTGGGTGGGGCTCGGCGCCGACGGGCTGTCCTCCAGCTCCTACGGTCCGGAGGAGGCGTTCAAGAACCTCGGCGACCATCGGTACCTCGCCGTCTTCCTGGCGCTAGCGACCGCGATCACCGTCTTCATCATCTCCGCCGCCTATACGAAGATCATCGAGCATTTCCCCTTCGGCGGCGGCGGGTACATCGTCACTTCCCGCCTGATCGGGCCTCGCGCCGGCGTGGTGAGCGGTGCGGCCCTGCTCATCGATTACGTGCTCACTTGCACGACCTCGGTCGCGGCAGGAGGCGAGGCGATCTTCAGCAACTTCCCGCGCGAGTGGCACGTGTGGAAGCTGCCGGTCGAGCTGGCCGCGATCGCGGCGCTGACGATCCTCAACCTGCGCGGCGTGAAGGAATCGATCAGGGTCCTGTTGCCCATCTTCCTCACTTTCCTGCTCACGCACGTCATCTTGATCGGCGGAAGCGTCGGCTTCCATCTCGGGCGCGCCGACGAGGTGGCGCGCAACGTCTCGAACGGCCTCTCGCACGACCTCGGCACCATGGGGTTCATCGCCCTGGCGCTGCTCTTCCTGCGCGCCTACTCGCTAGGCGCCGGCACGTACACCGGGATCGAGGCGGTCTCGAACGGCCTCTCGATCATGCGCGAGCCGCGCGTCCTCACCGGCAAGCGGACGATGGTCTACATGTCCACCAGCCTCGCCGTGACCGCCGGCGGGATCATCCTCGGGTACCTGCTGATGGGCGTCCAACCGGTCCCGGGGAAGACGATGAACTACCGTCTCGCGGAGATGCTCGCGGGCGCCTTCCATCTCGGCCCGCTGCCGGTGGGCGACTGGTACGTGTTCATCACCATCGCCTCCGAGGCGCTGCTGCTGTTCGTCGCCGCCCAGGCCGGATTCATCGCCGGCCCCCGCGTGATGGCAAACCTGGCGCAGGATTCCTTCCTGCCGCACCGGTTCGGCGCGCTCAGCGACCGCCTCACCATGCAGAACGGCGTGCTGCTGATGGGCGGCGCGTCCTTCCTCATGCTGCTGTACACGCGCGGCTCGGTCGATACCCTGGTGGTGATGTACGCCATCAACGTCTTCGTCACCTTCTCGCTCAGCCAGATGGGGATGATCCGCTACTGGCGGCGTCCCGAGACGCGCAAGCGCCATCCCCAGTGGAGGCGGCCGCTCGCCATCGCCGTAGTCTGCTTCGTGCTCTGCAGCTTCATCCTGGTGGTGAACCTGTTCGAGAAGTTCCTCGAAGGCGCCTGGCTGACGGTGATCGTCACCGGGGCGCTGGTCGGCCTCTGCATGCTGATCAAGCGGCACTACAACGGCGTCTACGCGCGCCTCAAGCGGCTCGATCAGATCCTCACCGCGCTACCGGTCGGCTCGCCGGGAAAGCCGCTGGAGATCCAGAAGAAGAAGCCGACGGCGGTGCTGCTGGTGGGCGGCTTCTCCGGCCTCGGCATCCACTCGCTGCTGACGATCATGAAGCTCTTCCCCCGCTACTTCGCGAACGTGGTGTTCATGTCCGTCGGCGTGGTGGACAGCGCGACTTTCCAGGGCGTCGAAGAGGTCGACCGCGTCCGCGAGCAGACCGAGGACGCGCTGCGCAAGTACGTGGACCTCGCCCGCGGGATGGGCATCCCGGCCGACTACCGGATGTCGATGGGCACCGAGGCGATCAGCGAATCCGAACAACTCGCCGCCGAAGTCGCCAAGGAATACGAGCGCAGCATGTTCTTCGCGGGAAAGCTGATCTTCGAGCGGGAGAGGTGGTGGGACCGACTCCTGCACAACGAGACCGCCTACCAGCTGCAGCGGCGGCTGCAGTTCGCGGGGCTACCGATGGTCGTCCTGCCCGTGCGGGTGCTCGAGTAGCGGCAAGCCCTCCTCGGCGGATTCCGCGCGCGGCTCGAGGTGCCAGCGCGGCTTGTTCTTCGCGGGAGGAAAGGCGTCGACGTCGATGCGCACGATCCCGCCTTTGGCGAAGGCGATGCGGTCGGCGTCGTTCCCGTCGAGCTGCGCCAGCGCCGCGACCAGCTTCGTCATCTGCGGATCGTGACCGACCAGCGCGACCCCTTCGCCGTCTTCGATCTGCTGGGAGAGGGCGCCGAACAGCTTCGCCGGAGGGACTTCGGATCGCAGCTCTTCCAGCACGCCCACCTCGTCCTGGCGCAGTGCCCGCGCGAGGATCTCCGCCGTCTGCACCGCGCGCACGAGCGGGCTGGTGATGAGCTTGTCGACGCGCTCGCCGAGACGCGCGAACGCCCGCGCCGTGCGCCGGAACCTCCTGCGCCCCTTGGCAGTGAGGGGACGGGATTCGTCGGGCTGGCCCGGCGCCGCATCCGCGGCGATGCCGTGACGCACGAGAAAGACGCGGATCATGGGATTGGCTCCATGACGAAGTCGTGGATGGAGGGAACCTCGGCCAGCACCTCCACGGGGCGCCGCGAGTGATCGGTGTCGAGGTGCACGACGACCGCCTCCGGGAAGCTGCGCTTGTACGCGTTCACGTGGGTCGGCTCGTTGTCGAAGGCGCAGGCCAGGCCGCGCAGCTCCTTGAGGCGCTCGTGGCAGATCTCCTTCCAGCGATCGTCGTCGTCGGCCAGCCGCGGCTTGAGCCAGAGCTGGACTGCCTTCCCCTCGGGGAGCGGAAAACCAGCGCGCGCGAAGCTTTCGAGGGTCCCCGCTTTCATCTCTTCGTGCCGGCCGGTGATGTAGAGGACTTCGCCGCCCGCATCGAGCACGGCGGAGAGGTACTCGCGCGCCCCGGCCACGGGCGTGTCGTCCTTGCAGTACTCGCTGGTGAAGAAGCGGTCGCGCCAGAAGCCGCCCAGGTTGGGAACGATGGCCGCGATCTCCGCCTCATTGAGCCCGCACAAGCGCAAGGTGTCGCGCAGGTCCCAGGAGACCACCGCTTCGGGCTGGCAGGCCGCGAGCCGGCGGTCTCCGCGGAGCTGGCCGTACTCGCGCACGATGCGCGCCTGACGGACTTTGTTGACGAGGATGGTGCTGTCGATGTCGAACGCCGCGACCGGGCGGCGAGGCCGGATCGCGCCCAGGGCGGCCCTCAGGACCCGGGTCTGGGCGGCGCGCTCGGCGCGGGCGCCGAAGGGAAGTCCGGTCGCCATCGAGGGGGGGACAAGTAGCAGACAGAAGGAAAGTGGGAAAGGCGCTTCTTTCGGGCGGAACGGGATTTCTCCGACGAATTTCGGGGATCTGTGGCGAGATGGGGACACATCTGAATGGTGTCCCCCTCACTTTACTTGGCCCGCCGCTAGCAAAGAGCTGGGAGCCCATGCAGCCGAGGGGCGGGGGGGCGTCGTGGGGAACGTTCGGAAGTGGGCGATTGCGGTCGCGCTGATCGGAGCGGCCTGCACGAAGGGCAATGCAACCGAGCCGGGAAACAGCATCGTCGGTCCGGTAGATGCCGGACCGGTGGTGGACGCCGGACCCGTGGATGCCGGGCCGACCGATGCGGGGCCAGCCGACGCGGGCCCGGCGGACGCCGGCGGGATCAAGTTCGGCGGCCCTGGCCCGTGGCCGATCAGCAACGTGCAGTACAGCTGGCAAGACGGCATCCAGGAGATGCCGGTCGTCGGCGTCTCTACCGACGAGAACCAGAACCTCTGGGTCGCGACGAACGCAGCGTTATATCTGCTCCGTCCGAGCGACAAGACGTTCACGCGCTTCGACGGCCACAGCGGGCTGCACTTGCCTGGCTTCCCGATCCCGAAGTGCGATGATTCCGCCGGACTCCTCAACCCGTGCCCTTCAGGTGAGGCCGCGCCGCCCGGAATCAACGAAATCGTCGGTGGCGGCGCCGGGGAGGGTTACCTCGGCGAGGTCTTCGTGGGGTACTGGGCGCAACACGATTGGAGCATCACCGACGGCACCGAGCAGGACCCGTGGCGACATAGCGGCAAGCTCGATCGCGTGCGCCTCGTGACCGACAAGTCAGGGAACCCTTCCCTCGAAGTAGTCCGCTTCGACATGGTGTCGAACAACACCGTCCAGTACTGGCACAACAAGAGCGTGATGAGGATGGTCTATGACCACTTCATCCATCCGCACGAACTGTACGTCGGCTGCGATCACGGCGTTGACAAGATCAGCCCTGACAAATGGCATCCACCGGTGGGCCCTTGGTTCCTCTCGGAGGATAACCAGCAGTCCTGGATGAGCGACCACCTTCACCCGCAGGCCTGCCTGCATCAACACTGCGACGCGCCCGGCCCGATGACGCAGATGCTCGCCGATTGGCGAGGCCTCGCAGTCGACGCGAACGGAGACCTCTGGGTCGGCGGCCGCTATGCGGCGGGCAGGATCCGGTACATCGCCGAGAATACGAAATGGTGGGCGACGCCGCGCGAGGACGGAATCGAGGCCACAAAGCCTGCCTACGGCGATCACTACGACGGGAACTGTTCAGGGAACCGGCCGGTCTTCTGCCCACCCCTGGAGGGGGACCCCGTGAACATCAGCGCCGTGACGGTCACCAAGGACGGCAAGGTCTGGTTCGCGAGCGGCACGCTGTTCAACGAACCGAAAGACGTACCGTACGGAATCGCATCGGTCGAGAATCCTGGGACGCATGACAAGATCACCTACTACGATCCCATCCGCGACGTGGGGCTGTCGGACTCGGACGTGCGCGATCTGCTCGCGCTCCCCGACGGCCGCCTGGTGGTCGCCGGCCTTCACAGCGGGCTCGTGATCTGGGATCCGGTCACGGGCGCGAAGACATCAATCCGCGCGGGGAAGGACATCCCAAGTGACCGCGTGCTGCGCATCCAGCTCGATACCATGGTGGATCCGCCCGCGCTGCTCGTCGCGACGCAGGGAGGCGCCGCGGTGATCAGGGTCCTCCCGTGAGGTGGGCGCTCGCCATTGCGCTGCTGGTGGCAGCGTGTGGCGGCGCCCCGCAATTCGGCATCGGCTCGGGATCCCGCTTTGGAGGTTCGAGCCCTTGGGGCAGCGCGAACGCCAGCTATGGCGCCGCACAAGGAGTCCTCGAGCAGCCGGTCGTCGGCGCCACCACCGACGAGGCGCAGAACCTCTGGTTGGCGACGCATTCGGCGCTGTACCTCATGAAGCCGGGCGAGCGCGCGTTCCGCCGATTCGACGCGCGCAACGGGCTGCATCTCCCGGGCAACCCCGCGCAATACTGCGACGCGGACATCGCCGGAGGAGACAGACGCTGCCCGATCTACGGCGCAGCCGCCGATCCCGGCATCAGCGAGATCGAGGGCGGAGCGGCGGGCGAGGTCTTCGTCGGGTACTTTGGCCACGACGACGGAATCGGGGACTGGAGCGACTCGAACCGGCACTCCGGCAAGCTCGATCGTGTGCGGCTGACCTCGAGCGGCTCCCTGCAGGTCGATCGATTCGATCTGGTCGCCAGTACCACCGCCCAGTTCTGGCACAACCGCACCGTCCAGCGACTCCTCTACGATCACTTCCTCCATCCGCACGAGCTGTACGTCGGGACCAACCACGGCGTCGACCGCATCTGGCCGGACAAATACCGCGCGCCGAACAGAGGGGAATGGTTCCTCGCCGCGACGCACGACTGGATGTCCGATCACCTGCACCCCCAGATTTGCTACCACCACGCCTGTAGCGAATCCGAGAGCGATCTGCGGCTCGGGGATTGGAAGGGGCTCTCGCTCTCCGCGGACGGCAACCTCTGGGTCGCCGGCCGCTGGACCGCCGGGCAGATCCGCTGGACGCAGGACCTCGCCGGCTGGCTCAACCGGCCCGGGAGCCAGATCTACGCGGTCGCCTTCGGCGATCCCTACCAGGGTCCCTGCGGCCGCGGGTTCTGCAATCAGCCGGTCTTCATGGTGCCCGCGGAAGGCGACGTCATCTCGATCCAGGCCGCCGCGGTGGCGGCCGACGGCCGCGTCTGGTTCGCGAGCGGGCGGACGACGACATTCGACGCGCCCCGCGGCCTCGCAGCCTGGGACGGCAAGTCCTTCCGCTACTTCGATCCGGCGCGGGACGCCGGGATGACGGAGAACGATTTCCGCGACATGGTCGCTCTTCCCGATGGGCGGCTGGTCCTGGCGGGGCCGAACAGCGGCCTCGTGTTCTGGAACCCGCAGACCGGCGCACGCACCTCGCTGCGCGCCGGCCCGGACCTCCCGGACGACCACGTTCTTCGCCTGAAGCTGGATCGGATGGTGGACCCGCCGACGCTGTACGTCGCGACGTACGGCGGAGCGGCGGCATTGAGGCAGCTACCAACCGATAGGGCTCCGCGGTAATTTTCGCCGATGGCGATGGCCGCCCTGCCGCTGGCGCTGCTCGTCGCGGCGTCGGGCCTAGCCCGGGTCCGCGCGCAGGGTGAGATCCGCTGGGCCGGAGATCTGCAGGGCGGGGAGCCGTACGTCTTCCGCGACCCGCGCGATCCATCGAAGCTGGTCGGGTTCGAGCTGGAGCTGGTGCGAGCGCTCGCCGCGAAGCTCGGTCTGGGCGAGCGCTTCGTGCAGAACGACTGGTCGAATCTGGTCCCTTCGCTGGAGCGCGGCGACTTCGATCTGATCGTCAACGGGCTCGAGGACACGCAGGCGCTGCGCGGGCGGATTCTTGTTTCCCGGCCCTACTTCACCTTCGCCGAGCAGCTCGTGGTGCGGCGCGGGTCCACGCTGCGCTCGCTCGATGCGCTGCGCGGCCATCGCGTCGGTACGCTCGCCTCTTCGCTGGCGCACCAGATCCTGCGCGGCCGGCCCGGGATCGAGATCGTCCTCTACGGGGGGCAGGAGGAGCCCTATCGCGATCTCGAGCTGCACCGGACGGACGCCGTGCTGCTGGACTCGATCATCGCCACCCGGTACGGGCTCAGCAAGCCGGACCTGGAGCTGGCGGACCCGGACGTCGCGCGGGGGTCGTACGTCATCGGGCTGCGCAAGGGCGACGGCGACCTGCGCGACGCCGTCGATTCCGCTCTCGCCGCCCTGGAGGCGGAAGGCGAGCTGCACCGCATCTACGCGCGCTGGCACCTCCCCGAGCTCCCGGCGCCGGCGCCCAGGGCCGACGAGCCGCCGCCAGCGACCTTCGATCTCCAGCAGGTCGCGCTCTTTTTCAAAGGCGCCGGCGTGACGCTGGCGATCTCGCTCCTGGCGATGGCGCTCGCGGTCCCTCTCGGGCTCTCCCTCGCGCTCGGGCGCCTGTACGGCGGCGCGCTCATGCGCCTCTGCGCGCACGCGTACATCGAGCTGTTCCGCGGCACGCCCGTCCTGCTCCAGCTCTACATCCTCTATTACGGCATCGCGCCGCTGGTTCACCTGCCTGCGCTCGCCGCGGCGATCCTCGGGCTCGGGATGAACTACGGCGCCTACGAGGCGGAAGTACAGCGGGCTGCGCTCCAGGCGATCCCCGCCGCCCAGAGCGAGGCAGCGGCGGCGCTCGGACTTTCGCGGGGGCAATCATTGCGGCTGGTACTGCTGCCGCAGGCGTTGCGCACCGCGTTGCCGGCGATGACCAACGATCTGATCGCGCTGCTCAAGGACAGCTCGCTCGTCTCGGTGATCACGGTGGTGGAGCTGACCAAGCAGATGACGATCACCGCCGTGGACGTCCGCTCCTGGGCGCTGCCGGGGGCGCTCTGCGCAGCGATCTATTTCGCGATGAGCTATCCGCTCGCGCGCCTCGCGGCCCGCCTCGAGGCGCGCCTGGAAGCGGCGGGCGAGGAGCCCGTGGCGGCGCCGGCGACATGATCGTCCGCGTGCAGGGGTTGGAGAAAGCCCACGGAGCGCGGCAAGTGCTGCGCGGGGTCGACGCGCAGGTAGCGCGGTGCGAGACCATCGCCATCGTCGGACCCTCCGGCGCCGGCAAGAGCACGTTCTTGCGCTGCTTGAACGGGCTGGTGTCGTTCGACGCCGGCGCGGTGGAGATCGCCGGCATGTCGCTCACGCCGCGGACGCCTCCCGATTCGCCGGCGCTGCGTCCCCTGCGGGCGCGCGTGGGAATGGTGTTCCAGAGCTTCCACTTGTTTCCGCATCTGACGGCGCT
This sequence comes from Deltaproteobacteria bacterium, assembly GCA_005879505.1. Taxonomy (GTDB): domain Bacteria; phylum Myxococcota; class Myxococcia; order Myxococcales; family 40CM-4-68-19; genus 40CM-4-68-19. The sequence continues at coordinate 6,162 of VBKQ01000370.1, read as the reverse complement.
GGAGAACGTCTTGCTCGCGCCGGTGCACGTGAAGCGCGAGACGCGCGAAGCCGCCGAAGAGCGCGGGCGGGCGCTGCTCGGCCGCGTAGGACTGGGCGATCGCTGCGCGGCCCGCCCTATGCAACTCTCTGGCGGTCAGCAGCAGCGCGTCGCCATCGCGCGCGCTCTCGCCATGGAGCCGGAGGTGCTGCTGCTCGACGAGCCGACCAGCGCGCTCGATCCGGAGATGCGCGGCGAAGTGCTCTCGGTGCTGCGGGACCTGGCGGGTACCACCACGATGCTGGTGGTGACGCACGAGATGTGGTTCGCGCGGAATGCGGCGTCGCGGATCTGGGTGTTCGACGAAGGGCGGCTGATCGAGGACGGGCCGCCCTCGCAGGTCACGGAGAACCCGCGCACCGACCGGGCGCGCGCATTCTTCCGCGCGGTGAAATAGCGGGCGCGTTCACGGGACGGGCGCCTCCAGCAGCGCGAGCACCTCTTCCGCCGCGCGGCGCGCCGCGGGCGGCGACCCCTCGGGGGCGAGCTCGACCCGGATGGCGCGGAGCGCGTCGAGCTGCGCCGTTCGCAGCGGCGTCGAAGAGAGCAGCGGCTCCACCGCGGCCGCGATGCGCTCCGGGGTGCACTCCCGCTGCAGCAGCTCCGGCACGACAGCGCGTCCGGAGATCAGGTTCACGAGCGAGAGGAACTCCACGCGGACCAACATGCGCCCGATCCACCACGTCAGCCAGCTCGTGCGATAGATGACGACCATCGGGGTGAGCGCGAGCGCCGCTTCCAACGTGGCCGTCCCGCTGGCGACGATGGCGGCATCCGCCCGGGTCAGCACTTCAGGGGCGCGGCCGTCGACGAGCTCGATTTCCGGAACCTCGCCGAGGAGCGTCCGGTCGATGGTGGGCGCTACCGGAACCACCAGGCGCAGCCGCGGATGGCGTTCTTTCAGCAGCCGCGCGGCCGCCAGCATCGGTGGCCAGATGCGGCGGATCTCCTGGGCACGAGAACCCGGCAACAGCGCGAGCACGCCAGAAGGAGCGCGGGCGGGCGGTGACGGAGCTGCCCGGAATGCGTCGGCGAGCGGGTTGCCGACGTAGGTGGCCGGCACGCGATGCGACCCGTAGAACCGGGCTTCGAACGGCAGGATGACGAGCATGCGCGCGACATGCCGGGCGATCTGGCGCACTCGATAGGTGCGCCAGGCCCAGACGCTGGGGCCGATGAAGTACGCGACCCGGACGCCGATCGGGCGGAGCCGGCGTGCGAGGCGCAGGTTGAAGTCGGGGCTGTCGATCAGCAGGGCGGCGCGCGGCCGCCGCTCACGGGCGGCGTCGTAGAGCGCGTCCATCGTCTCGAGGATCCGGGGCAGCGCCGGCAGCACCTCGGCGAGGCCCATCACCGACACGTCCTCGGCGCGCGCCAACGCTTCGAATCCCTCCGCGCGCATCCGCGGCCCACCCGCGCCGAACGGGTGCAGTCCGGGACGCAGCGCCCTCAGCTCGCGCAGCACCGCGGCGCCGTGCAGATCGGCCGACGCCTCCAGAGCGACGACGAGCAGCTCGCTCAAGCGACCTGCTCGAGTTCCAGCCTGGGCCCGTCCTTCTCCAGCGCCTCGCGCACGAGGCCCACCAGCCGCAGGACGTCCTGCGGAGGCTGCCCGCGAGAGCGGATCACGATGCGCACGTCGCGCGGGTGTGCCCAGGGATAGAGCTCGCGCATCTTGCCATCGAGGATGAAGCTCGCATACGCGTTCAGCTTTTCTTGTAGCAGCCAGACCGCGCGGGGCAGCAGCCACTCCCCGCGCTCGATGTCGATGTACAGGCGCAGCTCGCGCTGTCCGGCATCCTTGCGGATCTCGTCGACTTCCGCGGTCGTCGCCAGCACGTTCAGATCCCTTCCACCGCGATGCCGGCGCGATCCGCCTTCGCCACCAGCTCGCCGCGATCGACCACCAGCGTGCTCCCCGCTTCCACCGCGAGCGCAGCGCACGCCGCAGCCGCGCATGCATCGATGGTGGCCGGCCCGACGGTGGGAACGTCGAACCGGTCGTCCTGCTGCGGCTTGCGCGCCTTCACCACCACCGCGCCTGCGGCGAAGGTGCCGCCACGGGCGATGCAGGCGTCCGTTCCTTCCACCGCTTCTACCGCGAGGATGACGCCACGCTTGACGACTACCGTCTGTCCAACGTCCGCCCGACCCAGTGCACGCGCCGCCGCCAACCCCGCGGATGCGTCGTCGCGCTGTTCGTCGTTCATGTGCCGCTTCCCCAGCGGCCCCTGCGGGGCCAGCAGCCCGGGGACGAGCGGGAGCGGCGAGACGATGCGAATCCCCTCCTCCTCCAGCGCCGCCGCGATCGCTCGGAGCGCCGTGTCGTCGCCCCCGCCGCGCAGCCGGGTGAGCACTTTCAGTCCGAGCCAATCCGGCCGGACGTCCAGGAGCTTCGGTTTGCGGATGCCGCCGCAGAACACGGCTTCCTCGACACCCGCCTGGCGCAAGACCTCCACGATGCGGCCGAGCTGGCCGACTTTCACCCAGGCCCTGGCGTTCAGACCCCGATCGGTCTCTCCCTCGTGTGCCACCGCGACCACGTTGCGGCCCGCGCGCTCCGCCGCTTCCGCAAACAGGACAGGCAGGCGCCCCGATCCGGCGATGAGCCCGATCGGCGCCTCGCTCACCGCGCGATGCCCCGCTCGGTGCCTTCGAGGAAGGCGACGAAGTGGTCGATCTCCGGATGGCCGCCGAACTCGGCCTTCACGTGCGCCACGGCCTCGCGCAGTCCCATCTTGCTGCGGAACACGATCTTGTACGCGCCCTTCACCCGGGTGAGCGCGTGCTCGTCGAAGTGTGCCCGCGTGAGGCCCACGGTGTTGAGCCCCACGACTTCGGCGCGGTCGCCCTGCACGGTCACGTACGGGGGGATGTCCTGGGTGACCATCGCTCCGCCGCTGATGAAAGCCAGCCGGCCGATGCGCGTGAACTGGTGCACGGCCGCGAGCCCGCCGAAGATCACGTGGTCTTCCACCACCACGTGACCAGCGAGGGCGACGGAGTTGGCGAGGATGCAGCCGTCGCCGAGCTGGACGTCGTGCGCCACGTGGCTGTTCGCCATCAGCAGGCACCCGTTCGCGACGCGCGTCACGCCGCCGCCGCCGGCGGTGCCGATGTGCACCGTCGCGAACTCGCGGATCCGGTTTCCGTTGCCGATCACCAGGCGGGTCTGCTCGCCCGCGTACTTGAGGTCCTGGGGAATGGCGCCGATGGCGGCGAACTGGAAGACCGCGTTGTCCTGCCCGATGGTGGTGTCGCCCTCGATCACCGCGTGAGGGCCGACGCGCGTGCGCGCGCCGATCTTCACCTTGGGCCCGATCACCGCGTAGGGGCCGACCTCCACGCTGGAGTCGAGCTCGGCATGCCTGTCCACGACCGCCGTCGGATGGATCGCCACGTCAGTCCTTTCGGTCCACGATCATCGCCATCATCTGCGCCTCGCTCGCCGGCTGCCCGTCGACTTTCGCTTCGCCCGCGAGGCGCCAGATGGCACCTTTCTGCCGCTCGATGCGCACGTATAGATCGAGGCGATCGCCGGGGACCACGGGGCGCCTGAACTTCACCGCGTCGAACGACATCAGATAGATGACTTTTTGAGCGGGATCGAAGGGCGCTCCTTCGTAGGCCAGCAGCGCCCCCGCCTGGGCGAGGGCCTCGAGCTGGAGCACCCCGGGCATCACCGGCTTGCCGGGAAAGTGGCCCTGGAAGAACCCCTCGTTGAAGGTGACGTTCTTGTAGGCGTGGATGCGCTCGCCTTTGACGACCTCCACCACGCGATCGACGAGCAGGAAGGGATAGCGGTGCGGCAGCGCGGAGAGGATCTTCTGGATATCCATCACTCACGCTCCTTCTCCAGCTGCTCCACGCGCTGCTGCAGCCTGCGGACCTCGCGCAGCAGCTCCGGCACGCGCGGAAGCGCCGCGCTCATCCGCAGCCAGTCGCGGTGCGCGATGGCGGGATAGCCGGTCACCGTCTCGCCATCGGCGACGTCGTGGGCGACTCCGGCCTGCGCGCCCACGCGGGCGCCGTCGCCGATCCGCAAGTGTCCGACCACGCCGACCTGGCCCGCGAGCACGACGCCTTGGCCCAGCTCGGTCGATCCGCTGATCCCGCACTGGGCGACCAGCAGGCAGAGGGGGCCGACGCGCACGTTGTGGCCGACCTGCACCAGGTTGTCGATCTTCGTGCCGCGGCCGATCACAGTCTCGCCCAGCGTCGCGCGATCGATGCAGGAGCAGGCGCCCACCTCGACGTCGTCTTCTACCCGGACGATGCCTGCCTGCGGCACCTTGCGGTGCATCGGACCGTTGCCGTCTCCCGCAAGATCGAAAGCGAACCCGAACCCGTCGCTGCCCACCACCGCGTTCGGCTGCAGGATCACGCGGTCGCCGAGCGTGCAATGCTCGCGCACCACCGCACCGGGCCAGAGCACGCACTCCTCGCCGACCCGGGCGCAGTCGAGCACGTGCGCGCCGGCGTGCAGGGTCGTGCGCGCGCCGATCCTGGCGCCCGGACCGACGTAGGCGCCCGGTGAGATGGCCGCGGTCGGGTGCACTTCGGCGGTCTCGTCGACCAGCGCGCCCTTCTGGATGCCCGGCTCCAACACCAGGCCGGAGTGGAACAGGGCGCTCGCCTTGGCGAAAGCGACGTAGGGCTGGGGCGAGACGAGGCGCGCGGAGGAGGCCGGAACGTGCGCCACGTCGTCTTCGCAGACGATCACCGCGCCGGCGCTCGTGGTTTGCAGATCTTTGCGATAGCGCGGATTCGAGTAGAAGGCGATCTGGGAAGGGCCGGCCGACTCCAGGGGGGCGACGCCGGAGATCGGGGCGGCCCGGCCGCGCAGCTCCGCGCCGATGCGCCTTGCGAGCTCCTCGAGCGGAAACGGCGTCGCCGGCGTGCGCACGGGGCCGCGCCTACTTCTTCGGCGGCGCCGGCGGCGGTTTACCGTTTGGCGTCGTCGACTTGGCGGCCTTCGTCTCCCCTTTACCGAAGCGCTCGTTGTAGCGGCGCACGACTTCGTTCGTCACGTCGGAGGCTGCGGGCGCGTAGAGCAGCGCTGCTTTGTCGAGCACGAAGGTGAAGTTCTCGCGGTCGCTCACCTCGGCCACGACCTGCAGCAGCCGCTTGGAGATGCTCTGCATGGCCTCCTGCTCCTTGCCGGAGAGCTCTTCCTGCATCTGCCCGGCGGCGGTCTGCGCCTCGAGGAAAGCCTTCTGCAGCTGCTCCTGCTTCTGGCGCTTGGCGTCCTCGGAAAGCACCGGCGCCTGCTTGTCGTAGTCGGCCTTCATCTTCTCCAGGTCGGCCCGCTTCTTGTCGAGATCGCCCCGTTTCTGCTGCAGCTCCGCCTGCAGACGGGAGCGCGCGGCCTTTCCCTCCTCGACCTCCTGGACGGCACGCTGGACGTCGACGTACCCGATCTTCATGTTCTGCGCGAACGCTCCCCGGGCTGCGACAGCTACGGCGAGAGCAAACAGAAAGCGATGCATCTTGTGTCCTTCTCTCCGGTTTTTGGGACCGGCGCACCCTAATGGGACGGCCGCGGCGGGTCAAGATCGAAGGCTTTCCTGGCGAGCGGGCGATCTCCTCTGGTAGACGCGCCGGAGCCTCGATCGCCCACGCCGGGTGCCGTTTGTCCCATCGCCTCCGGGGCCTGGGGCTTGCGCCACGGCTCGTCGGCAGGGTAATGGCCCTCCGACGGAGGCATTCAAACATGAACGTGAAGATTCTCCTGCGGCTTTCCCTGCTCTGCGCAGCATTCCCCGCGTACAGCGCCGACAAGGTCGTCGTCGGACTCATCACCAAGACGGAGGTGAACCCCTTCTTCGTGAAGATGAAGGAGGGCGCCCAGAAGGCGGCAAAGAAGAACGGCGCAACACTGATGACCGGCGCCGGCAAGTTCGACGGCGACAATGCAACCCAGGTGACGGCCATCGAGAACATGATTTCCGGTGGCGCCAAGGCGATCTTGATCACGCCCAGCGACACGAAGGCGATCGTCCCCGCCGTGAAGAAGGCGCGCAGCGCCGGGGTGCTCGTCATCGCGCTGGACACGCCGACCGAGCCTCAGGACGCGACCGACGCGCTCTTCGCCACCGACAATTTCAAGGCCGGCGTCCTCAT
>VBKQ01000369.1 GCA_005879505.1 Deltaproteobacteria bacterium | reverse complement strand
GCCGAGCTCCATGGCGGCGAGACAGTTCGCGAGGGCGGTCCCGTGCGTGTCGTGCAGGTGCAGGGCGAGCAGTCCCGCAGGCAGCTCGCGCAAGAACAGCTCGAGGATCTCCCGGGTCTGCTTGGGGTTTCCCACCCCGATGGTGTCGCCGAGGGACAGCTCATCGCAACCCATCGCGCGCAGACGGCGCGCGATCTCCAGGGCCCGCGCCGGATCGACCTTGCCCTCGTACGGGCAGCCCCAGATGGTGCTCAGGTACGCGCGGACGAACAGCCCGTTCTTCTTCGCCACCGGGACGAGCTCGGCGAAAAGCTCGAGCGATTGGGCGATGGTCTTGTTGGTGTTCTTGCGGTTGTGCGTTTCCGTGGCCGACATGAACAGAGCGATTTCACGCATTCCGGTGGCCAGGGCCCGATCCAGGCCAGCGCGGTTCGGGACCAGCGCCGCGTACCGCATCTCCGGCCTGCGGACGACGCGGCGGGCTACCTCGTCTGTGTCCGCGAGCTGCGGGATCCACTCCGGCCGGACGAAAGAGCCGAGCTCGATGCGCCGGACGCCCGCGCCGGCCAGGGCGGCGATCAGGCGAAGGCGCGCCTCGACCGGCAGGTTCGCGGACTCGTTCTGCAGGCCATCCCGGGGGCCGACTTCGTAGATGGTGACGCGGGCCGGCAGCATCTCGGATCAGCTTCGCGGCCGCACGTTGTCGCGGACCCATTCCGCGATCGACCGGGTGGTCGCGCCCGGGGTGAAGATCTCCTTCACGCCGAGCTTCTTCAACTCGGGGATGTCCGGATCGGGGATGATCCCGCCTCCGAAGACCACCACGTCGTCGACCCCCTGCTTGCGGAGCAGATCGATCACCGCCGGAAAGAGCGTCATGTGCGCCCCGGACATGATCGAGAGCCCGATCGCGTCCACGTCCTCCTGCACCGCGGCCGCGACGATCATCTCCGGCGTCTGGTGCAGCCCCGTGTAGATCACCTCGAAGCCGTCGTCGCGGAGTGCGCGGGCGATGATCTTCGCGCCGCGGTCGTGGCCATCGAGGCCCGGCTTGGCGACGAGGATGCGGATCTTGCGGGTTTTGTCTGCCATCAGGGGACCTTCTCCAGCAAGGCAATGAGCTGCGAAGTCTCTTCCGTCAAGGGGGCGTCGGGTTCCAGCCGCCGCAGGAAGAGACCCGCCGCACAGGCGAGCTCGACGAGCTGCGGCGGCGCATAGTAGCGGATGGAAAATGTCGCCGAAAGGTTCTCACCGGCGGGCGTACAGAGCGTTTTCGTCACGCGGTCGACATCCCCTTTCGCGTCCCACTCGCTCTCCTCGATGATCCGTCCAAGCCCGGGCACGTCCTCTTCGTAGCGCGCGCGGGGACGGGCGGCGAGCCGCAGCGGGTTGTCGGTGGTGAGCACCAGCCCGCCTCCTGGCCGGAGCACGCGCGCCGCCTCGCGCAGGGCGGCGACTGCATCGGCGTGGGTTCCCAGGAACATGGAGCTGTAGAAGCAGAACGCGGCCGCGAGCGATCCCGCATGCAGGGGAAGCGCGCGCAGGTCGGCCCGGAGCAGGTGGGCGGAGGGAGCCTGCGCCCGGGCCTCCTCGAGCAGCAGGGCGCTGCGATCGACGCCCAGCGGGTGCGCATGGCCCTGCTCGACGAGCGCCGCCAGATGCCGGCCATACCCGCAGCCCAGGTCCGCGATCGGCTTGCCCGGCGCCACCTGCGCGAGGGTGAGCGCCGCCGATACGTCCTCCCGAGCGAGCCGCACGGGAGCGAAGCGCCGGGTCGTTTCCAGGAAGATGCGGTCGGCTACATCCACTGCTCGGCCCAACGCTCGAGGCCACCGATGACGCGTCCCAGCCCGCGGCCCTTGTCCGTCAGGTGGTATTCTGGAGTCATTCCAGCATCGATCGCAAGGATTTCGGTCTGCGCTGGAACCAGGCACTGGAGACCGGCGGCGTCCTGGTGCGCGACAAGGTCGAGCTCACGCTCGAGATCGAGGCCGTGAAAGAGGCGGCACAGAAGGTGGCCTAGCGCGCCTCAAGGCGATCCGGCGGTCGTGACGGTGAAGTCGTCGAAGATGACGCCGGCCAGATCGGTCCACATCCCGGCGGTTCCGGCGCCGGCGATCGCGGAGGCCGACGAGTCGCTCGCGGTGATCTTCGCCGCTCCATTCACGGACGCGACCAGCCGCACCGGGCTCGTCCCGGTTGCAGAAAGCGAGATGGTGGCCCAGGTCGTCAGATCGGCGATCCCGCTCGGAGCCGATCCAAGCACGGTGATGGTGGTGCCGTTGTGACGCCTGATCTGGAGGGTTCCGTTCGCCAGCAGCGCCACGTCGTATCGATCGTTTGAGGGCTGCTGGCGCAAGTCCAGCTCGGCCACTGCGGCGCCAAAGTTCACCACTTGCGCCGAGACGCTGCAGTCCGCGCAGGACAGGTTCTGTACGGCGGCCTGGTTGCTCGGGTGGGCATCGGACTGCGCGCGAGTGCTCGTCAGCCAGGCGCCGGACATGATGCGCCAGCTGGAGCCGAGCCCTGTGGTGCGATTGAAGGCGTCGGAGAAGATCACCGCTGGCGGACCGGCGTCTGGCGGACCAGCGTCCGGAGGCCCTGCGTCCGGGGGCCCTGCGTCCGGCGGGCCCGCATCTGGAGGTCCTGCGTCCGGTGTTCCACCGTCGGGGCTGCCGCCGCCGCCCGAGGCACCGTTGGTCATGACGGTGAAGTCGTCAAAGATGACTCCTGCCAGATCGGTCCACATTCCAGCGGTCCCGGGGCCTGCGATCGCCGAGGCGGACGAGTCGCTCACGCTCAACTTCGCCGTTCCGTTGACCGATGCCACCAGCCGCACTGGGTTCGCTCCGCTCACGGAGAGCGAGATCGTGGCCCAGTTGGACAGATCGGCAATGCCGCTCGGAGCCTGTCCGAGCACGGTGATCGACGCCCCGTTGTGCCGCCTGATCTGCAGGGTCCCGTTGGCCAGCAGCGCGACGTCATAGCGATCGTTCGAGGCCTGCTGGCGCAGATCCAGCTCCGCAACCGCTGCGCCGGAATTCATTACCTGCGCGGAGACGCTGCAGTCGGCGCAGGAGAGTCCCTGGACGGCGGCCTGGTTGCTCGGGTGGGCATCGGACTCCGCGCGCGTGCTCGTCAACCAGGCGCCGGAGATGATGCGCCAGCTGGAACCCAGTCCCGTGGTGCGGTTGAAGGCATCGGAGAAGATCACCACTGGCGGGACCTGCGTCAGGCGGACCCGCGTCTGGCGGACCGGCATCGGGCGGACCTGCGTCCGGTATCCCGCCGTCACTCCCTCCGCCAGAGGTCCCGTTGACGGTGAAGCTACGGAAGATGACACCCGCGACGTCGGTCCACATCCCGGCGGTCCCCGAGCCAGCGATCGCGGACGCCGAAGTGTCGTTCACGATGATCTTCGCCGTGCCATTCACGGATGCGACGAGTCGCACAGGGTTGGCGCCCGTCGCCGACAGCGAGATGGTGGCCCAGTTGCTCAGATCGGCAATTCCGCTCGGCGCCTGTCCGAGTACGGTGATCGACGTCCCGTTGTGCCGCCTGATCTGCAGGGTCCCGTCGGCGAGCAGCGCGACGTCATAGCGATCGTTCGAGGCCTGCTGGCGCAGATCCAGCTCCGCCACCGCTGCGCCGAAGTTCACCACCTGCGCCGAGACGCTGCAGTCGGTGCAGGAGAGTCCCTGGACGGCGGCCTGATTGCTCGGGTGGGCATCCGACTGCGCGCGCGTGCTCGTCAGCCAGGCGCCGGAAAGGATGCGCCAGTTGGGCCCCAGGCCCGTGGTGCGGATGAAATCATCGAAGAACAGCTGTCCAGTCGGAGGAGGAGGAGGAGGAGGAGGAGGAGGAGGAGCGGACGAGCTCAGCCCGAAGGCCGCCAGCCGATCGGTTCCGATGAAGAGGACGCCGCGGGCTGCGATCGGGTGGTAGTACTTGCCGCCGACCTGCAGCTGCGAGGACGTGCTGGCGAAGAGCACCCTCATCGTCAGACCGTCGATGGCGTACAGCGTCGGGTGCGCCGCCGTGGTGGCGGTCAGCGGGCCGGAGCGATCGATGTTGGTGTCGATCACCCACACGACGGGGTTCGACGACCCATTGCTGGTGACGATCGGCGAGCCAGGATTCCTCAGCGGAAGCGTGTTCTGGTAGGCGTCGATTGTCAGGTATGCTGGCTGGCCGGAGCTCGTGACCACTTTCACGCGCGCGAGCCCCGGCGCTTGCGGCTCGGTACAGGAGACGCAGGTCTTGGTCGAGCCGCTGAAGAAGAGATAGCTCGTCCCGTCCGCGGCGCGGAAGTAGGCCGGCGTGGTTCGCGACTTCGCCAGATCGACGTTGTTGTAGTTATCCGAGTAGGGTCCGAACACGTTCAGGGGCCCCCGCGTGTTGCCGTAGTACGAGCGCAGGTCGGGGCCGAACAGCGATCCGTCGGCCGGAGCGGCCATCGGGTTGGACCGGTTGCAGTTCGGCCGGCGGGCGAGGCCACCAGGCAGGTGGTCGCGATCGAGCAGGTACAGGTTGCCTTGCTTGCCCCCCAGCGCGATCAGGTGCGGAGTGCTGGTCCGGGTCGGGTCGAGATCGGGCAGCAGCATCGGCGCCCCGCCCGCGAGATCGACATCGAAGTCATCGAGCTGACAGTGGTTCCAGGGCGTGTAGGTCGCGACCAGGCTCAAAGGCAACGTGGGAGCGAACGCGAGCAGCGATTCTCCCCAGTAACGATCGAGCGGCCCTGAGGGACCGTTGCCGGTCGTCACATAGACGATGCCGCCCGGCCCGATCGAGGCGCCGCCGTCTCCCCACATTCCCGCATTCGCCGACGGGTCGGCAAAGGGCCCGCCCGAAAAGGCGCTGGCGATGCGCGGCGTCCCGGAGCTGCGGCCGGTGTCGACGGCGACCATCCACCCTCCTCCGCCGTCGATGTACGATCCGAACGGCAGGTAGAGCACCGATCCGTCGGGGTTGAGATTCAGGGCGGCGCGCTGCGACATCCGTGCCGTGGCCTGGAACGACGCCGGCCCGTTGACGTTCACCGGCGTCACCGTCGCGTCGTTCAGGGCGAGCGGCCAGCCGCTGAGGACGGCACCGCTGCCCAGATCGAGAGCGTATACGCGCCAGCTCCGCGTCGGGCTCGCCGTATCAGCGGTGACGTAGAGGCGCGGCGGCGAAGTCGACAGATCCGCGATCGGCGTCGCGATCACTCCCACGGGCACGCTGTCCGGACCCGCCGAAGGGGGTCCGAGGCTTGTTCGCCAGAGGATGGTACCGGCAGGCACGCTCCCTGCCTGGAAGGCGTTGACGGCGTACACGAAGCCGTTGCTGGTGGCTGCGATGACGACGCTCAAGCGCTGTCCGGTGTACGTGCCGCCGGTGATCGCCAGGTCGTCGATGTACAAGGGTGAAGCGTACATGTGCGGGGCATACGTGGCCCCGCCGACCACCACTTTGTCGAAGGCTGGAGAATCCCAGAGCTTTCCAAAGCCCGAACCGGCTATGGCGGTGGGCGTCAGGACGCTCTCGACACTGTTCCAACCGGTCCGCTGCCGGTTGCCGTGGAAGGTCAGCTGATCGAACGCGGGATCGGCCGAGGCGGCGCCGGCTGACAGGAGGAGGGCGGCAGCGATTGCACGACATGCGAGCGAAGCCATCGAGGCGCACGGTCGTCATGCAGGCGTCCAAGCGCAAGTGCGTCAGATCCAGTACAGCCTGAGCCGATGGTCGCCCAGCCGCCTTCGGCGGCCTGCGAGTGTTTACCCTCAATAGCAGCCGCTGACCGGCCTTCGGCCGGCGCGGCTAGAACGTCCCCTTCTCGCGGTACGCTCCCCACACCTTGCGGAACACGTCGCAGACCTCGCCGAGCGTGCAGTACGCCTTCACTGCCTCGAGCACCGGGTACATGAGGTTCTTGTCGCCGCGGCAAGCGTCCTCGACGGCGCGCAGCTTCTCCTGCGCCTGCCGCTGCGAGCGGCTGCGCTTGACGGCGTTCAGCCGCTCCACCTGCTTGTGGACCAGCTCGTCATCGATTTTCAACGTTGGAATCGGCTCGTCCCGCTCCGTGCGGAAGGCGTTCACGCCCACGATCTTGCGCTCGCCCGAGTCGACCTCCCGCTGCCACTGGTAAGCGCTCTCCGCGATCTCGCGCTGCGGATAGCCCTCTTCGATGGCGCGGATGATCCCGCCGTATCGGTCGATCCTCGCGAGGATCTCCATCGCGCGCTTCTCGGTCTCGTCCGTCAGGTACTCGACGAAGTAGGACCCGGCGAGCGGATCGACCACGCGATCAACGCCGCTCTCGTGCGCGAGGATCTGCTGCGTGCGCAGGGCGATGGTGGCCGCCTCCTCCGTGGGCAACGCGTACGTCTCGTCGAGCGAGTTGGTGTGCAACGACTGCGTTCCGCCCAGGACCGCCGCCAGCGCCTGCAGCGCGACGCGGACCACGTTGTTGTACGGTTGCTGCGCGGTCAGGGCCACGCCCGCGGTCTGGGCGTGCGTACGCAACGTCACGCTGATCGCCTTCTTCGCCCCGAACCGGTCCCGCATCACCCGCGCGTAGATGCGACGGGCAGCACGGAACTTGGCGATCTCCTCGAAGAAGTCGTTGTGCACGTCCCAGAAAAAGCTCAGCCGCGGGGCGAAGTCGTCGACGTCCATGCCCCGCTTCACGCACTCCTCGACGTAGCCGAATCCGTCGGCCAGCGTGAACGCCAGCTCCTGGATCGCCGTCGCTCCGGCCTCGCGGATGTGGTAGCCGCTGATGGAGACCGGATGCCACTTCGGCATGTGCTTCGCGGTGTACTCGATCATGTCCACCACGATGCGCGTGGCCGGCCGGGGTCCGACCACCCACTCTTTCTGGGCGATGTACTCCTTGAGGACGTCGTTCTGGATCGTCCCCCCGAGCTTGTCCTGCGAGACCCCCTGCTCCTCCGCGACCGCGATGTACGCGCAGAGCGCGAAGATCGCGCTGGCGTTGATGGTCATGCTGGTCGTGACCCGGTCGAGCGGAATGCCGCTGAAGAGGACCTCGAAGTCTTTCAGCGTGGAGACGGCGACGCCCTCCTTGCCCACTTCGCCGCGCGACATCGGGTGGTCGGCGTCGTAGCCCATGAGAGCCGGCATGTCGAAGGCGGTGCTCAGGCCGGTCATGCCGTGCTCGAGCAGGTACTTGAAGCGCTGATTGGTATCTTCCGGCGTGCCGAATCCGGCGAACTGGCGCATCGTCCACAGCCGCCCGCGATACATGCTGGGCTGCGGCCCGCGCGTATAGGGGAATTGACCCGGGAAGCCGACGTCGCGCAGGTACTTCTCCACCTCCGCATCGCTCGGATCGGCCAGGTCCGCCGGAGTCAGCAGATCGGGGATGGGAATTCCTGAGTCGGTATGGAACTCGGCGCGTCGCAGGGCGCTTTTCTGCGCCGCGCGCGCCAGATCGATCTTGCGCCATTCCTCCTGGGCTGCCTTCAGACGCTCCTTGACGTTCATGAGCGCGAGATAACACGGGCAAGCCCGGCGTGCGACTGGCCGCGCCGGCCGAAGGCCGGTTAGCGGCTACTCTCGAGCGCAAGCAATCGCGGGCTGGTCATGAAAGGTGTTCCAGGCGGACGCGCGGGCGTGCGCTCGCCCGCCGCGGCGCTGCTCCCCGGGGCGCGAGCGTGTTCGTAAGTTCACGTCCATGCTGGAGATTCACGGCAAGCAGGAGTGTCCGTTCGCCTGGCGCGTGCGCCTGACCGCTCGCGAGAAGGGAATCGCGTTCGAATGGATTCCGCACGACGTCGGATCGCCGGATCCGCGCGCTTCGCAGCACAACCCACAGCAGCGTTCGCCCCTGCTCTGGGACGAAGGCTTTCCGCTGGTGGAGTCGCTGGTGATCGCGCAGTACATTGACGAGTCCCGCGAGGGGCGCGCTCTCCTGCCCGGGAGGGCGAAGGAGCGGGCCCGGATGCGCGAGGTCATCGCCACGGTCGCGGCGAAGCTCGAGATCACTCCCAGCCACGCGCGAGATGCGAATGCCGCACGCAGGCGGATCGGTGAAGGGCATGCAATGCTCGATGCGGCCCTCTCGGATGGCCGCGCCTGGCTGGGCGGCGACGCACCGATGCTGCCGGATCTCATGGTCTGGCCGTTTCTCGCACTACAAGAGAGGGACGGCGCCGCGATCCCGGCGCACCTGCAGCGCGCGTGCGCGTTCTGGGCGCGGGCGAAGGAGCGGGACTCGCTGCGCGAGACCCGGCCCCGCACCCTGGCTTGAGGCGGCTCAGCCGGCGAGCAAGTGGCGGCCGATGACGATCCGCATGATCTCGCTCGATCCTTCGTAGATGGTGGTGATGCGGGCGTCCCGATAATGCCGTTCGGCGGGGAACTCATCGATGTACCCGTAGCCGCCGTGGACCTGCACCGCCACGTCGCAAGCCTTGTTCGCCTTCTCCGTGGCGAACACCTTCGCCATCGCCCCTTCCCGGGTGAAGGACCTTCCCGCCTCCTTGAACGCGGCGGCGCGCAGCGCGAGCAGCCGCGCGGCGTCCAGAGCCGTCGCGACGTCGGCCAGGGCGAATCGGATGGCCTGGTAATTGGCGATCGGCTGACCGAAGGAGTGCCGCTCCTTCGCGTAGCGGACCGCGGAGTCGAGCGCGGCGGTACCGATGCCGACGGCCTGGCAGGCGATGCCAACCCGCCCCGAGTCGAGCGCGCCGAGCGCGATGGGAAATCCGCGTCCCTCCGGGCCGAGCATCGCGCTCGCGGGCACGCGCAGGTCCTCGAACGAGAGCGAGACCGTGCTGGAAGCGCGCAGCCCCATCTTGTCCTCATGCCGGCCGACGTGGAGCCCCTTGCTGCCGCCTTCCACGAGAAAGCAGCTGATCCCCCTGTTGCCCTCGACGCCCGTGCGCGCCCAGACGATGATCACTCCCGCGCGATCGCCGGAGGTGATCCATTGCTTGTTACCGTTGATCACGTACTCGCTGCCGTCGCGGCGCGCTGTGGTGCGCAGCGCGGCCGCATCCGAGCCAGCGTTCGGCTCCGAGAGGCCGAAACTCGCGGCGACGAAGCGGCCCGAGGTAATCTCCGGGAGGTAGTGTTTCTTCTGGGCCTCGCTGCCATGCCGCGCGATCGTCTCCGCGACCAGGTTGTTCACCGCCATGGTCACGGCGGTGGAGGCACAGCCATGGGCGATCTCCATCATGGCCAGCGCATAGGCGACAGCGCCGGCCTGCGCTCCGCCGTACTCTTCGGCGATGTTGACGCCCATCATCCCGAGCTCGGCGAGCTCGGCCAGCTGCTCCTGGGGAAACCGGCCTTCCCGGTCCAGCTGGCCGGCGATGGGAGCAAGCGTCTTCTGCGCGTAATTGCGCGCCGTATCGCGGACGAGCTGCTGCGCTTCGGTCAGTTCGAAGAGTCTGGGCTGCATCCCGGTCCGCCGCTGCATGGCGACGAGCCGCGCAACGACCCACCGCCTATGTAGCAGCGGGAGCGGTCGGGCGCGAGTAGACTTTGTACATCTTCTCGAACTCGACGGCGAACTCCGGCAGGCGCTTGCGCAGCACCGCGCGGTCGATCAAGACGCCGTCGTTGGAGACCAGGGTGAACTCCCGGGCCACCGCGAATCCCTTCTCGGTGATCCCCCAGCGCGCGGGCCCTTCTTCGCGCAGCACGCCCAGGCGGACGAAGTCGTTGAGGGCCCGCGCCAGCGAGGTGTGCCAGCGCGCGAGCCTGCGCTCGAGCGGATTCGATTCCCAGTCCCGGGCGCTGAGAGGCACGATGTCGCGGATGTGCACGTAGATGTCGCTGATGCCGGCGTTGCCGCCGCCGAAGAGCAGGGCTGAAAGCAGCGGCGCGCAGAACGCTTGCCTGGGGGTGAGGCGCTCGGAGACCTCCGCGTCAGTGCCCCAGCCATCTCTCGGTACCGCACCCTGAACGACCATCGGAGCCCCCCAGGCCCTGGTCTTTTTACTTCAAGAGGGCGTTCGAGATCACCAGCCGCTGGATCTCGGACGTCCCTTCGTAGATCTCGGTAATCCGCGCGTCGCGGAAGTGGCGCTCGACGTCCAGCTCCTTCGAGTACCCCATGCCGCCATGGATCTGCACGGCCTTGTCGGCGACGCGGTTGGCGGCCTCGCTGGCGTAGAGCTTGGCCATGCTCGATTCGCGCGAGTGCCGGACGCCGGCATCCTTGAGGCTCGCGGCGCGCAGGGTGAGCAGCCGGGCCGCCTCGAGCTCGGTGATCATGTCAGCGAGCATGAACTGGATGGCCTGGTGCTGTGCGATGGGGACGTCAAACGTCTTGCGCACCTTCGCGTATTCGCGCGCTTCCTCGAACGCCGCCATCCCAATGCCGATGGCCTGCGCCGCGATTCCGATGCGGCCGCCGTCCAGCGTGCTCATGGCGATCTTGAACCCTTCGCCCTCCGCTCCGAGGCGGTTCGCGGCCGGCACTTCCATGTTCTCGAAGAAGATGGTGCAGGAGGGACTTGCGCAGATCCCCAGCTTCTCGTCGGGCTTCTGCAAGAGAAACCCTGGCGTCTTCGCGTCGACGACGAAAGTGGTGATCCCCTTGGTCCCCTTGCTCAGGTCCGTCATGGTGAAGAGGACGATGGCGTCGGCGACCGGTCCGTTCGTGATCCAATTCTTGGTGCCGTTGATGACGTACTTGTCACCGCGCCGGACGGCGGTGGTACGCTGCTCGGCGGCATCGCTGCCCGCCTGTGGCTCGGTGAGGCCGAAGCAGCCGAGCTTCTCGCCGCTCGCGAATGGCTTGAGCCAGCTTTCTTTTTGACGGTCGGTCCCGTATCTGAGGACCGGGTCGCAGTAGAGCGAGTTGTTCACGCTCAAGGTCACTCCGACGGACGCGCAGCCGCGGGAGATCTCCTCGATCGCGAGCGCATAGGCGACGTTGTCCATGCCCGCGCCGCCCCACTCCGCCGGAACGGCGACCCCCCCAAGGCCGAGCTCGAAGGCCTTCTTCACCGCATCGGCGGGGTATTGGTGTTCCCGGTCCCACCGTTTGGCGTGCGGCTTCAGCTCGCGCTCAGCGAAGTCACGGCAGGTGTCCCGCAGCAGCCTCTGCTCTTCGCTCAGCTCAATTTCCATGTTGCGGGTCTCT
Organism: Deltaproteobacteria bacterium; assembly: GCA_005879505.1. Classification (GTDB taxonomy): domain Bacteria; phylum Myxococcota; class Myxococcia; order Myxococcales; family 40CM-4-68-19; genus 40CM-4-68-19. The sequence continues at coordinate 6,206 of VBKQ01000369.1, read as the reverse complement.
GGAGGCGTGAACGGAAACCGGGTTGTTCATGCTACACGTGCACCGGGATCGGGGCAAATGCGAATCGGTCAACTGACCGACGCCGCCGTCCCGGATCCGCGCCCGCGTGCAGCGCCGGATCCTTCTCGAAATCCGGCTCCTTATCCCTGACCGGCGGTCTGCGCCAGCAGGTTGCGAGCGATCACCATGCGCTGGATCTGCGAGGTGCCCTCGTAGATCTGTAGCAGCTTGGCGTCGCGCATCAGCTTCTCGACCGGATATTCCTTGGTGTACCCGTACCCGCCGAAGACCTGCACCGCGTCGGTCGCAACGGCCATCGCCGAGTCGGCGCCGAACGCTTTCGCGTACGACGATTCGATGGCGTCCAGCTTTCCTTGCCCGATGCTCCAGGAGGCCTTGAGCATCAAGAGCCGGGTGGCCTCGTACTTCATCGCCATCTCGGCGAGCATGAACTGGACGGCCTGGAACTGCGCGATGGGTTGGCCGAAGGCCTTGCGCTCGAGCGCGTAGCGGCGGCATTCGTCGAGCGCCCGCCGCATGATCCCGCAGGCGCCCGCGGCGATCCACGGCCGGCTGCGATCGAAGGTCTTCATCGCCACCTTGAACCCCTGGCCTTCCTCGCCCACCAGGTTCGCCTTGGTGAGCTTCACCTCCTCGAGGATCACGTCCGAGGTATCGCTGGCGCGCTGGCCGAGCTTGTCCTCCTTGCGGCCGACCGAGATTCCGGCGGCGTCGCGCGGCACGACGAAGCAGGTGATGCCCTTGTGCCGCTCGCGCGGCTCGCCGATCCTTCCGAACACCGTGTACCACTGGGCGTAGCGGGCGTTGGTGATCCAGCGCTTCTGCCCGGTGACGACGTACTCGTCGCCCACCTTGCGCACCGTGGTGCGCATGCCGGCGACGTCGCTGCCCGCATCCGGCTCGGAGCAAGCGTACGCGGCGAATACCGGCGCGTCCGTGAGCATGCCGAGCCACTTCTTCTTCTGCTCGTCGGTGCCCGCCAGCATGATGGGCATGGCGGCGAGGTTGTTGCCGAACATCGTGGTGCCGATGCCGGCGCAGCCGTAGTTCACCTCTTCGGCCATCAGCACGTGATCGAGCGTCGAGAGGCCGAGACCGCCGACCTCCTGCGGCAACTCCACGTTCATCAGGCCGATCTCCCAGGCCTGCTCGCAGATCTCCTTGGGGAAGGTGCCGTGCTCGTCCAGCTTTTGCGCGACCGGGATGATCTTCTCGCGGGTGAACTTCCGGGCGGTCTCGACCAGCCGCTGCTGCTCGTCAGTGAGGGAAAAATCCATCGGGTTATTTTCCTGTGAACCTGGCGGGACGTTTTTCCACGAAGGCGCGCATTCCCTCGCGCCGATCCTCGGTGTCGAACAACAGGGCGAACGATTCCGCCTCCTGGCGGTTGGCGGCCCGCAAGGTCATGTCGTAGCCGCGTTCCACCAGGCGCTTGGCGCGGGCGACGGCGAGCGGTCCCTTCACGGCGATCTTCTCGCCGATCGATCGGCAATGCGCGAGCAGCTTCTCGCGCGGCAGCACCGCGTTCACCAGGCCGATCTCGTAGGCGCGCCGGGCGTCGACCCAGTCGCCGGTGAAAATCATCTCCTTGGCGCGAAGCTTTCCCACCAGCCGCACCAGCCGCTGCGTGCCACCGAACCCGGGGGTGACGCCGAGGGTCACCTCGGGCAGCCCGAGGCGGGCGTTCTCGCTGGCGAAGATCATGTCGCACGCCACCGCCAGCTCCAGCCCTCCGCCCAGCGCATAGCCGTTCACCGCCGCGATGGTCGCCGAGGGGATGTCCTCGAGCAGGGCGGTCAGCACGTGCCCGAGCTCGCTGAACTCGCGCGCCTGCCAGGGGCCCATCGGGGCCATCTCGGCGATGTCGGCGCCGGCGACGAACGCGCGGTCGCCCGCCCCGGTGAGGATGATCACGCGCGAGTCGGCGCATTCGCGCACCGCCAGCGTCAGTTCGCGGAGCGTATCGGAGTTCAGCGCGTTGAGCGCCTTAGGCCGGTTGACGGTGATGGTGGAGATCGCCGGATCGTGTTCGACGAGGATGTTTTCGTAGGCCATGGCTCAGTACCTATGGAAGCCGCGCTTGGTCTTGCGCCCGAGCCAGCCAGCGTCCACCAGTTGCCGCAAGAGCGGCGCGGGCCGGTACTTGTCGTCTCCCAGGCCCTTCTGCAGCACCTCGGCGATGTAGAGGCAGGTATCGAGGCCGATGAAGTCCGCCAGCGCGAGCGGCCCCATGGGCACGTTGGTTCCCAGCTTCATCGCGGTATCGATGTCTTCCGCCGAGGCAAGTCCCTCCTGCAGCGCGAAGCAGGCCTCGTTGAGCATGGGGATGAGGATGCGGTTGACGATGAACCCGGGCATGTCCTTGGAGAGCACGGTGGTCTTGCCCATCCGTTCGGCCAGGGTCCGGGTGACCGCGTAGGTCGAGTCGCTCGTCTGGGCGCCGCGGATGATCTCCACCAGCTGCATCACCGGGACGGGATTCATGAAGTGCATCCCGATGACGCGGTCCGGATTCGGCACGCTGGCGGCGACGCGGGTGATTGAGATCGACGACGTATTCGTCGCCAGGATGGCGTCCTGCGGCATCGCCCTGGCCAGGGCGGCGAAGACCTTCTTCTTCACCTCCTCGTTCTCGGTCGCTGCCTCCACCGCGAACTGAGCGCCCCGCGCATCTTCGGGGGTGCCCGCTTTCAGGCGGGCGATCGCCGCCTGCGCGTCGCCGGCCTTCAATTTGCCCTTGCCGACCGCCTTGTCGAGCTGGGCCCGGATGCCGGCAATGCCTTTCTGGACGAGGTCCGGGCTCACGTCGATCAGGACCGCCTCGATCCCGCTCTGGGCGGCGACCTGCGCGATTCCGGCACCCATCTGCCCGGCGCCCACCACGGCCAGCGTCTTGACGTCCAAGGTCTGACTCCTCCGAAGAGGGGCCGAGATAAGCTAGCTTAGGATGCGGAGTCAAATGCGGTAACTTTGCATGGTGGAGCAGCGCGTCTGCCAGGGAATCGTGGACGACGCCGCCGCCATCTGCGGCGCGCTGGTGGCGGAGTTGCGCCTCCGCGGGGACCTGCTGGACGGCAACGGCGCCGGTCCGGAACAGCTCGTGCAGGCCGCGGTGGGCGGAACGCTGGCGACGCCGCGCGCCCGCCGTGAGGCGACGGCGCGCGGCCTCCAGGAATTGGTCTCCTCCGGCGCCCTCGCCGACTCCGCGGCGATCGACCGCAGCGTCCATCTGGCGCGATGCCCGCCTCAGGTCGCCCACGCGCTCGACCTGGGCAGCCTCGCCCCCTCCGAGCTGTGGTGCGCGGACGTACCGCTCAGCGTCGAGAGCGATGCGGCCGGCATGCTCCGGCTGGTGCTCGATCGCGAGCCCCGGCGTTCCCTGCTCCGCGCGCTGCGCGGCGTCGGGCACGAGGCATCGCTCCAGCTCGCCCAGGAGCGCGGCCGGCAGCGCGCGTTGGCCGACCTGGCGCGCGCGCGCCAGAACCTGGGCACGCTCGCCGCTGCGGCCGCGCGCTTGCGCCGCGAGACCGAACGCCGCGACGTGCTCCACGCCATCGCGGACGAGCTGCGCAAGCTCGGCTTCGAGAGCGCGCTGCTGCTCGCCGGTCCCGAAGGGGTGACGCTCGCGCACATGTCGCACAAGCGGACGGTGATCGACGAGGCGATGAAGCTGATCGGCATCCGCAGGATGAGCGAGCTGGTGCCGATCGATCCGGCGAAGTCGCCGCTGCTCGACACCCTGCTCAAGTCGCCTGAGCCGGTGGTCGAAGTGCGCTCGCATCAGCTGCTGCGCGCCATCTGGGGAAGGCGCGCGTCGGAACCCGCCCGGGAGCGGCTGATCGAGATCCTCCACCTCTCCCAGGTGGTGGCCGCCCCGCTGCGGGGCGCGGCAGACCACGCGCTCGGGATCCTTCTCGCGGCGCCCAGGGACGGCAAGGAGCCCGACCTGGGAGTGCTCAGCTCGTTCGCCCTGCAGGCCTCGCTCGCGCTCGAGCGGTCGATGATGCGCGAGCGCATGCGCGAGCAGGCGGCGATGATCGAGGACGCCGTCGAGGAGCGCACCCGGGTGCTGCGCGAGGCGAACGAGCGGTTGCAGCAGGCCGACCGGCGCAAGGACAACTTCCTCGCCAACGTCTCCCACGAGCTCCGTTCGCCGCTGGTGACCATGATCGGCTACACCGAGCTGCTCCTGGCGGAGAAGATGGGAGCCGTCAACGAGCGCCAGCGCCAGTGCCTGCAGGTGGCGCGCTCTTCGGGAAAGCGGCTGCGCGCGTTCATCGAGGAGCTGCTGGACTTCTCGCGGTTCGAGCTGACGCGCGAATCGATGACGTTCCAGCCTTTCGATCTGCGGGAGGCCGTCATGCAGGCGCTGGCGGGTCTGGCGCCCCGGTTCCTCGAGCGGCGCCTGAACGTCCGCCAGCGCGTGCCGTCGGAGTCGCCGCCGGTCCTCGGCGATCGAGACCGGATCCTGCAAGTCCTCACCAACCTCCTCTCCAACGCCGAGCGACACTGCCGCGACGGCGGCAAGGTGGTGATCTCCTCGCAACAAAGGCGTGGGTTCGTGCTCGTCTCCGTCCAGGACAACGGGACGGGGATCCCGGCAGCGCACGTGGCGAAGATCTTCGACCGCCTCTACCAGGTGGGCGACGTGCGCGACGCGCGCTCGCGCGAGCAGGGCCTCGGTCTGGGGCTGAACATCGTCAAGAGCATCGTCGAGGCGCACGGCGGTGAAGTGTCCGTGACCAGCGAAGTCGGAAAGGGTTCGACCTTCTCATTCACGCTTCCCCTCGCCGACGTCAAGGCCGCTCAGGAAGACGCCGTGCCCCAATGAGTCCTACTCAGCGTGCACCGTCGCCGTCTGTTCCGGGGAGAGCTTCACGTGCGCGACGCTGCGCCGCGACGGCTTTTGCCGATAGGCGAGGGTCGTCTCCACCTCGGCGTTTCCCGGCGCCGCGAAGATGATGAACTCCACGGTGCCGGGCGCTCCGGCGACGCCGTAGCGGACGAAGTGCCGCGCCAGCGCGTGGCCACCGCGCCGGACGATGACGTCGACGTCCTTCACTTCGCCAGGCAAGGCCGCGGTCAGGTCCAGCGAGATCCTCAGATCGCGAGGCTTGCGCAGCTGTGACCAGACCAGAAGTCCGCCTCCGAGCACCGCCAGCAAGAGCAGGCGAGGGATGAGCCTACGCATCCCCCTCCTCGTGCTCCTTTTTCTTGTGCTTGATCCTCGCCTTGAATCCGGGCTCGCCGCTGCGCTTGAGCTGGATGGTCGCGTTCACCTCCAGCGTGACGCCGGTGAGCAACTTCCACATCTCGCGCCGCAACGTCTCGCTCTCGAGAAAGCGCCGCACCTCGTGGGTGACCACCCGCGCCACTTCGCTGCGCGTCTTGTCGGCCTGGGCGATCAGGAACGCAAGCGCATCCTTGGGCATCTTCATGTCGCCGACGAGGTTGCGGATGCCCTCCTCGGTCATGAACAGCGCCCCGACGCCCGTGAGCACGGCGCGCCGCACGATGTCCGGGACGATTCCGGAGAGCCGCTTCATCTCCTCCGGCGGCAGATCGTCGTCCTCGTCGGGCATGCTCGGACCTCCGAAATGGGTCGCGCTCGTCACTCCTCGCCTTCGTAGTAGTCCACCGCGTCATCCCGGCGGTGGACGGACATGATGCCGTGGCCGCGAGCGAGCACTCCCACCTTCTTCGATTCGGGGTACACGGCGACCTCCGGTTCCTGCATCGTGGAGATCGCCAGATAGCGCAACGGCGCATCCGAGCGGTTGACGATCTGATGACCCGGAGGGCCGGGCGAAAACGCCACGTAGTCTCCCGCGCGCAGGGGATGCTCCTCCTCTCCCAGCCGCAGGATACCCTCTCCCTCGAGGATGAACACCGCCTCGTCGTTGGCGAGGTGGAAATGCATGGGGAATGCCTTCTTCCCCGGCGGGAGCTCGAACCAGCTCAGGCCGAGACCTTTTCCGCCGGCCGCTGCCGCGAGCCGCTTGCGGCGGAATGCAAACCCGCCGCGCTCCTGCACCTGCTCCTCACACTGCACCAGCGAGGTCTTGTTCAAGGCTTCTTCCCCAGCTGCACCAGGGGCTTCTGCCCCCGCGGCACTGCCGTCATGTTCGCGATCGCCACCCGGTCGGCGATGTTCTGGGCGATGCGCGTCAGCGCCTGCGCCTCGG
>VBKQ01000244.1 GCA_005879505.1 Deltaproteobacteria bacterium | reverse complement strand
CCCCGGTGAGGAAGATTTTCCTTCGACGCTGCGGCAAAAACGCGCGAAAGTGCGCGTTGCGGACCCGGTACGCGAGTGCTAGCGTCCGCGCGCCTTTCCTCTGACGCAAGGCCTTCATGTTCAACGGTATCTACAAGCTCTTCTCGCGCGACCTGGCAATCGACCTCGGGACCGCGAACACGCTGATCTACATTCGCGGGATGGGCATCGTCTCGAACGAGCCCTCGGTCGTCGCCGTGCAGCAGGAGTCGCGCGGCGGCAAGAAGGTCCTCGCGGTCGGCAAGGAAGCGAAGGAGATGCTCGGCCGCACGCCCGGCAACATCGTCGCCATCCGGCCGATGAAGGACGGCGTCATCGCCGACTTCGAGATCACCGCGGCCATGCTGCGGTACTTCATCCGCGCGGCGCACAACCGGTCGACGCTGGTGAAACCGCGCATCATCATCGGAATCCCCTCCGGCATCACCGAGGTCGAGCGGCGCGCGGTGCGGGAAGCAGCGGAGAGCGCGGGCGCGCGCGAGGTCTACCTGATCGAGCAGCCGATGGCCGCGGCCATCGGCGCCGGTCTCCCGATCACCGAGCCGTCCGGAAACATGATCGTCGACATCGGCGGCGGGACCAGCGACGTGGCGGTGATCTCGCTCGCCGGCATCGTCTACGCCAAAAGCGTGCGCGTGGGCGGCGACAAGATGGACGAAGCGATCATCCAGCACATCAAGCGCAAGTACAACCTCCTGATCGGCGAGCGCACCGCGGAGCTGATCAAGATGGGGATCGGCAACGCGTATCCGAGCGACGAAGTGCTGACCATGGACATCAAGGGGCGCGACCTGGTGGCCGGCGTGCCGCGCACGCTCACCGTCAGCTCCGACGAGATCCGCGATGCTCTCGCCGAGCCGGTCAACGCGATCGTCGAGGCCGTGAAAGTGACGCTGGAGCGCACTCCCCCGGAGCTGGCGGGCGACATCGCCGACCGCGGCATCGTGCTCGCCGGCGGAGGGGCGCTGCTCAAGAACCTCGATGCGCTGCTGCGCGAGGAGACGGGGCTGCCGGTATTCCTCGCCGAGGATCCCCTGTCGTCGGTCGTGATCGGCGCGGGGAAGGCGCTGGAAGAGCTCGATATCCTCCGACAGGTCTGCTCGCCGGCGTAGAAACCGGTTACAATCCTCCCGGTGCTGGATCTCGCGAAAGAACGGCTCTGGGGCGTGTACGTAGGCGAGATCGCGCGGTGCCGCAAGCGGGTCGACGAGTTGCGGGAGAAGTACCCGAGCGCGACCGCGCAGGAGCTGGCGCAGAGGCTGACCGACAGCAAGAAGGCCTGGGCGTCGACCGGAGGCGCGGTATCGGGCCTCTTCGGGCTCGCCCTGGTCCCGGCAGATCTGATCTTCGTCACCGTGCTGCAGCTCACGCTGATCATGGAGATCGCGCTCTTGCACAAGGTGAATCTCAAGTCCGACCGCGCCCGCGACGAGGTGTTCGAGGTGCTCGGGTACTCGAATGGCGCGGACACCGTGAACCTCGCCGGGCGCGCCGGGCCAAAGGTCGTCGCCCGGGTGGCGGAGAAGGTGCTGACCAAGCGCGGGTTGGCGCAGATCGGCCGCATCGTCCCGGTGCTCGCGTCTCCGGTGGTGGCGTACTTGAACAACCGCGACTTGCAACGGGCCGGGGAAGCGGCGGTGCGCTTCTACGGAACCATCCGCCAGCTCCCCCGCCGGCGCGCGGCGGCTACTTCCTGAGGTTCGCGGCGAGGAACTTCAGCGTCTTGTCCCAGGCGTCCTTCGCGGCCGCGCCGTTGTAGCGGCCACCGGACGGATTCGCGAACGCGTGGTCGGCGTCGTAAGCGTGGAATTCGTGCTTCACCCCGGCCTCCGTAAGCGCCTGGTCGAACTGCGCCACCTTCTCGGGCGTGATCGAGCGATCCTTGTTGGCCCAGATCCCCAGCACCGGACCGTGCAGGACCTTGAGCCTCGCCTCGACCAGGATCGGCATCCCGTAATGGATGATCGTCGCATCCACGCTGTCGGGCTCGTTCAGCGAGGCCTTGAGCGCTTCGCCCCCGCCCATGCACCACCCGATGACGGCCACGTTGGCGCCTTGCGCGTTCTTCCTCAGCCACTCGAGGCCCGCCGCCTCGACCTGGTCGCCCCACTTTTCGTCCTTCGCCTGCATGAGCTGCGCCGCCTGCTTCGGATCCGTCGCGACCTTTCCCTTGTAGAGATCGATTGCCAGCGCCAGGTACCCCTGGGCAGCGAGCTGGTCCGCCTTGTCCTTCACCCAGTCGTTGAGCCCCCACCACTCGTGGATCACGAGAAGCGCACCCTGAAGCTTGCCCTTGGGGCGCGCGACGTACGCCTTCGAGGTCTGGTCACCGACCTTGAGCTCCGTCATCGACCCCTTCGGCTTCGGCGCGTCCGGGTCGAAGGGATGCGGCTGCGCCGCCATGGCGGCGCTGTCCGCGCCTGCATCGTGGACGTGGGCCTGGCCGATCAAGAGCGCTGCCAGGAGGGTCAGCATGGTTCACCTCGGGGAGTAGATCGTCGGATCCGGGACGCCGGCGTCGCGAAACCCCTGTGCGCGCAGCCGGCAGGAATCGCAGCGGCCGCACGCGCGGCCCTGCTCGTCGGGGTCGTAGCACGAATGGGTCAATCCGTACGGGACGCCGAGGCCGACGCCGCGCTGGATGATCTGCGCCTTGGTGAGCTGGAGCAGGGGCGCATGGACGCGGTAGCTGGCACGGCCCTCCACTGCCGCGGCGGTCGCGACGTTGGCGAGCTTCTCGAAGGCCTGGACGAATGCCGGCCGGCAGTCCGGGTACCCGGAGTAATCGATGGCGTTGACCCCGATGTAGAGATCCTGGGCGTCGAGCGTCTCCGCATATCCGAGCGCAAGCGCGAGCAGGACCGTGTTGCGCGCCGGCACGTAGGTGATGGGGATCCCACCGCCGATGGGCGCGTCCTTCGGGACCTCGAGATCGCCGGTGAGCGCGGAGCCGCCGATCGCGCGCAGGTCCAGCGAGACGACCTTGAGCGGCGCCCCCAGCGCACGCGCCACGCGCTCCGCGGCGGTCAGCTCGTAGTCGTGGCGCTGCCCGTAGCGCACTGCGAGCGCGTGCGGTGCGAATCCGTCCTCCCTGGCGATGGCGAGGCAGGTGCTGGAGGCGAGCCCCCCCGAGAAGAGCACGACGGCGGAGCGCATCAGAGAGATCCGGAGAGGGAGTAGGTGACCGTACAGGGAAAGGTGCACCGACAGCCCGTCGCGGTCCCGCCGTCGGTCACGAGATCAACCAGGGTCGCAGTCATGCCGGTGATCAGTGGAAGACCTCCATCCGGCCGGAGCGCGAAGGGACCGCCTGCGAGCAGGTAGCCGTCGATGGTTTCCATGATGTTGACGTCACAGATGCAGGCGGTCGTTTGCCCCTGCGGGACGGGGTCGCCAGTGAAGTGGAATCCTCCATCGGGAAGCAGATCGCTCGTCTTCCGGCCCTTCCCAGGAGAGACGAGCTGCAGTTGCTTACCGCCATCGCTCGCGCTTGCCGCGCAGAGCGTAACGGGCTTTTCGAAGGGAGGGTCGACGGCCAGCGCCACCGGGGGACCGCCATCGGGATCGATCGCGATGCATTCGTTTCCGGCATCGTGCTGCGCGGTGAACTTGAGCGCGTAATTGCCGACGACGTCGGTATTCGGCGGACACTGCCGCCCGGATTCATCGGGACAGCCGGCGAGCAGGAGCAAGAGCAGGAGGAGGATGGGCATCAGTTCGGGGCCGAAGCATTGGACGTGGTGCGCGCGAGGGCGGCTGCCGCGGCCTGGGCGGCCAGCTCCAGGCGCGGTTCCAGCTCGACGGCCTCGAGGACCGCCTGGCGCTCCCGCGGATTTGCGATCAGGGCTCCCGCCACGATGTCGGCTAGATCGCCGGGGTCCGCGGCGCGAGCGGCGAGCTGCGCCAGCGCCTGCGCTTCTTCGTTGCGCAGCGCCGCGGAGAGGGCGAGCACCAGCCGCTTCAGGTCGTTCGCCAGCTGGCCCGCACCGGGGGCCGGCCGCGAGGGTGACAGCGCGCGGGCACGGACGACCCGGTAGGGCTCGGCCGTCGGCAGCTCCCGCTCGATGGCGGCGCGCTGGACGCCGCGAAGCACGATGTTGAAGCGCCCGTCAGGCAGGCGATCGACGCGCGCCAGCACGCCGATCCCGATCGCCGGCAGCACGCGCGGCGGCCGCTCTGAGGCAGCGCGGTCGTCGGGGATGTTCGCCAGCGCGAGTACCCGAAGGCCCGCGTCGCAGTCCTGGGTCATCTTGCGATAGCGCGGCTCGAAGACATGGAGCGGCACCAAGGCGTGCGGAAGCAGCACGGCCCCGGGCAAGGGAAAGATCGGTAACGCCGGCAACGCCCGCCGGATCCGCTCCGCGTCGTCCATGCGTGAAAGCCTACACCGTTTCAGGCGGCGCGGGCGGCGGCGCGCTCCGTCTGGGTGGCGCGGACGCCGGCCTGGATGCGCATGCGATAGAAGCTGCGCCAGACGAACACCACGGCGATGGCGAAGAAGATCGCCGCCAGCACCAGCCGGGTTCCGGTCTGCATCTCGGTCGCAAGCTCGACGGCGAGCAGGCCGAAGAGCGTGGTGAACTTGATGATGGGGTTCATCGCCACGCTGGAGGTGTCCTTGAACGGATCGCCCACGGTGTCGCCCACCACGGAGGCGGCGTGGAGCGGCGTGCCCTTCGACTTCAGCTCCACCTCCACGACCTTCTTGGCGTTGTCCCAGGCGCCGCCGGCGTTCGCCATGAAGATGGCCTG
>VBKQ01000243.1 GCA_005879505.1 Deltaproteobacteria bacterium | reverse complement strand
GGACCTGGTTGTGGAACCTCTGGCCGTCGAAATGGTCGCTCACCCGGCCGTGCCAGCGCGGACCGGAAAACTCGCAGCAGCCGGCGCAGACCAGGGCGATGACGAGGGCGCGCACGCACTCGCCATGCTACAACGGGGTGCCGCGATGCCCGATCGGATTGCCATCCGCAGCAACCGGGATCTGGCTCCGTACATCGATCACACGCTGCTGAAGCCCGGGGCGACCCGCGAGGAGCTGGTGAAGCTCTGCGACGAGGCCCGCACATACGGCTTCGCCACCGTGTGTGTCGCCTCGCACAACGTTGCCCTCTGCGCCCGCCTCCTCCAGGGCAGCCGCACCCGGCCCATCTCGGTGGTCGGATTCCCTTCCGGAACGGAGACGACCGAGGCCAAGGTTGCCGAGGCGCGCGCGGCGATCTCCGCCGGTGCCGCCGAGATCGACATGGTGATCCATGTCGGCCGGCTGAAGGCGAAGGACTACGCGTACGTCGAACGCGACATCCGGGCAGTCGTGGAAGCGACGACGCCGCGACCGGTGAAGGTCATCCTCGAGACGGGCGCACTCGATCGCGACGAGAAGGTGATCGGCTGCGCGCTGGCGAAGGCAGCCGGCGCGGCGTTCGTGAAGACCAGCACCGGATTCGGCCCGGGCGGCGCGACCGCCGAGGACGTCGCCCTGATGCGGCGGGTGGTCGGCGAGGACTTCGGCGTGAAAGCGAGCGGGGGCGTGCGCACCGCCGCCGATGCGCGGAAGATGCTCGAGGCCGGCGCGAATCGCCTGGGCGCGAGCGCCAGCGTGGCGATAGTCTGCTGACATGGGGCGCTTCGTCGCCATCGTGATCGACTCGTGCGGCGCGGGCGAGCTTCCGGATGCGAAGGCCTACGGTGACGCCGGCGCGAACACGCTGGGAAACTGTGCCCGCAAGGTGGGCGGCCTGCGCCTGCCGAATCTTCGCTCCTGGGGTCTGGGCAACATCACTGCCATCGCCGGATGCCCGCCGGCGCGGTCTCCCCGGGCGGCGTTCGGGCGCATGTCCGAGCAGTCCCAGGGCAAGGACACCACCACCGGACACTGGGAGATGATGGGGGTCCTGCTGCAGAAGGGCTTCACCACCTTCCCGCAAGGATTTCCAGCGTCCCTGATGGACGAGTGGCTGCGGCTTTCCGGCGCGCCCGGATTTCTCGGGAACAAGACCGCCAGCGGCACGGTGATCCTCGACGAGCTAGGCGAAGAGCACCTGCGCACGGGCCTTCCCATCGTGTACACGAGCGCGGACAGCGTGTTCCAGATCGCTGCGCACGAGCAAAAGGTGCCGCTCGAGACGCTCTATTCCTGGTGCGAGGCGGCACGCACCGCCGGCAAGGGTTACGGGCTCGCGCGGGTCATCGCCCGGCCTTTCGTGGGCGATGGGCGCGGCAGCTTCAGGCGCACGTACAACCGCCGCGACTTCTCGCAGCCGCCGCCGAAGGGAACGGTGCTCGACCTGCTCGCCGGAAAGGGCGTTCGCACCGTCGGGGTGGGGAAGATCCCGGACATCTATGACCGGCAGGGCATCGCGGAATCGGTGCACACGGAGGGCAACGCCGACGGGCTGCGCAAGACCGCTGCAATCCTGGAATCCATGGCGCCTGGGTTCCTGTTCGTGAACCTCGTCGACACCGACATGCTCTACGGGCACCGCCGCGACCCGGAGGGATACGCGCGGGCCCTCGCGGAGATCGACGCGGCGTTGCCCTCGATCGCCGCCCGGCTGCAGCCAGGCGATCTGCTGGTGCTCACGGCGGACCATGGCAACGACCCGACGTTCCCCGGCACCGACCACACCCGCGAGTACGTCCCGCTCCTCGCCTTTTCGCCTGCGAGGGAGAGAGGATCCGATCTCGGCGTGCGCGAGAGCTTCTGCGATCTAGGCGCGACCGTGGCTGACTACTTCGGGGTGCGGGCTCCGCGGGGAAAGAGCTTCCTTCAGGCGGTGGCGTGATGGGAGGGTTGGACGAACGAGCGGAGAGGCCGGTCCTCGAGGCGCTCTTCCGCTTCAGCCATGGCCATCGCGTGCGCTACGACGAGGTGGGTGCCCAGGGCATCGTCGGCAACGCGAGCTGGCTGAACCTGCTTCAGCTGGGCCGGATCGAATACCTGCGCTATCTCGGCCTGATGCTGGAAGGCGGGACCCGCAGCCCCGTCCAGGCCGTCGTCCGGCGGGCGGTGGTGGATTACCTGGCGCCGGCGCGGTTCGACGACGCGCTCTCGATCCGCGTGCGCACGGCGCACCTTGGGCACCGGAGCGCTCGGCTCGAGTACCTCGTCGACAACGTCGATACCGGACTGCGCCCGGTGACAGCCGAGACGGTGATCGTCTGCGTGGAGATGGCGACGATGCGCAGCCTGCCCTGGCCGGAGTTCTGGCGGCAGCGGGTGCTGGAGCTGGAAGGCGAGAACGTCCGCGTCGGCCAGGGGTGATTGCGATCAGCTCCCTTCCGGTTCGTAGGGGATGCCGTCCGCCGCGGGCGCGCGCGTGCGGCCCACCCCGGACGCGAGTACCAGCAGAGTGAGGGCATAGGGCAAGGCGAGAAAGATGCCTTCGAGACGCAGGTCGGCGGCGCGCAGCGAGAAGGAGAGCTGGCGCTGCAAAGCGTCCGCCGCGGCGAAGAAGAACCCCGCGGCCGCCGCCCCGAGCGGGGTCCATTTTCCGAAGACCATCGCTGCGAGCGCCATGAATCCCTGCCCGGCGGGCATGCGCGCATCGAACTGGCCCACGATGCCTACCGACAGGGTCGCCCCGCCGATGCCGGCCAGCACTCCGCTGCCGGCGACACAGAGGGCGCGCAAGGGCAGCACGCGGATTCCGAGCGTCGCCGCGGCCCGCGGATGCTCGCCGACCGCCCTTATCCGAAGGCCCGCGGGCGTATGCGCGAGCCAGAGATGGAAGAGCACCGGCACGCCGAGCGCTGCGTAGGCGAGGAGGGAATGCCCGAAACGGTCGCGCGCTAGCGCGGGACAAGGAGGGCTCACGCCGCTGGAGCCAAACACCGCCTCCAAGAGAAATGTCACGAGCCCGAGGGCAACCAGGTTCAGCGCGATCCCGCTCACCACCTGATCGGCGCGAAAACGCAACGACAGCAGCGCGTGCACCGCGGCGGCGGCGGCGCCGGCCAGCGCTCCACAGGCGACGCCCACCCAGGGTGAGCCGGAGGAGATCGCGCCGGCCGCCGCGGCAAACGCTCCAAAGCGCATCATGCCTTCGAGCCCGATGTTGACGACGCCCGCCCGTTCGCTGAGCACGCCCCCGAGCGCGGCGAATACCAAGGGCGGCGCGAAGTCGAGGATCAAGTTCATGGCTGCACCGTCGGCACTGGCGGCGCGCTGGCGGCGGCTGAGTGACGCCCCCGCAGTCGCGCGAGCAGCGGCTGGAAGATGCGCGGCGCCGCCACCAGCAGCACGGCGAGACCTTGGGTCAATTCCGCGAATGACGGGTGGATCCCGACCAGTTGCAGGCGGGTGGCGCCGGCGCGCAGGGCGCCGAACACGACCGCCGCGGCCGTGGTGCCCAGCGCGGTGCCGCCGCCGACGAGCGCTACCGCGATCCCGTCGAAGCCATAGCCGGTGCGGAAGACGCCGGGATATTTGTGCTCGGTCCCGAGGATGAGCAGCGCACCGGCCAGGCCAGCGAGCGCGCCCGACAGCGCCATTCCTTCGCAGATGCGCCGCGAAGAAGGGATGCCGCTCGCCTGGGCTGCGTCGCGGCCGGCGCCCACCGCCCGCCATTCGAAGCCGCGCACCGTCCGCGTGAGGAGGAACCAGACTGCGGCCGCAAAGGCCAGCGCGAGGGGAAACCCGAGGTCGAGCCGGCTGCCGGCGAACAGCCGCGGCAACCAGGCGGAAGCGCTGACGGGATCGGTGCCGGCGATGCTGACGGTCGCTCCCGACCCGGCCGCGGCCAGCGGGCCGGCGACGAGCCATCCGTGCACGAGGTGGATGGCGATCCAGTTGAGCAGGATCGTGCTGATCACTTCGTGCACGCCGCGGCGCACTTTCAGCCAGCCGGCGATAAATCCCCATCCGGCGCCCGCGACGGCCGCACCGAGCAAGCCGAGGGCCATCGCGCCCGGAACATCGAGCTGCCCGATGACCGCGGCGGCGAGGGCGCCCCAGATGAGCTGGCCTTCCGCCCCGATGTTGAACAGCCCGACCGTGAACGCGACGGCGACCGAGAGCCCGGTGAGCACCAGGATGGCCGACTTGATCGCGGTTTCACCCAGCGGACCGGGTCCTCCGAATGCGCCCGAGAACAGATCGGCGAAGCCCGTCAGGGCGTCACGCCCCGAGGCGGCGATGGCGACGAAACTGATCAGCAGCGAAAGGATCAGCGCGGCGAAGGCGCCCCAGAACGTGTCGCGCGCGGGCGCGAACAGCCGGGCGCGCAGCTCAGGCAAGCGCGGGCACCTGGCCGAGCATCATGCGGCCGAGCTGGTCGTCGGACGCGTCCGGCAAGGCCTCGCCGGCGGAGCGGCCCTCGAAGAGCACCAGGATGCGATCGCAGAGCGCGCGCAGCTCGTCGAGATCGAACGAGATCATCAGGACGGCGGCGCCCCGATCGCAGGCATCGCGCAGCGCATCGTGCAACCTCCGCGTCGCTCCCGGGTCGAGTCCCCGGGTCGGGTGGACGGCGACGACCAGGCGAGGCGGAGGGCCGCCCGAGAGCTCCCGCGCGGCGACGAGCTTCTGCTGGTTGCCGCCGGAAAGTTCCGCGGTTCGCGCGGACGGCTCCGGTGGGCGCACGTCGAATCGGGCGATCAGCTTGCGCGCCATCCCGCGCCGGCCGGCGCGCTCGATGAGGCAGCCCCGCGCATACG